>CADCTH010000162.1 GCA_902805495.1 uncultured Actinomycetospora sp. | reverse complement strand
GACTGAACAGCGAGGGCCTAACAAGAGCGCACCGCCAATGGGTGGACATCATGAAAAGCCAACGTAAGGATCTTCGCGAGACCATGGGCGTTCCGACACCGTACCGCCAATCTGCGACCTTGAACCGGACGGCGGAGCTGTTTAAAGCTCGTCTGGCCGCGTACGGCAAGCTGCTCCCCCTTCTTAACCCCCGCTCGATCGACGCCACGCACCGGCAACCGAAGGCCGTAGCACAGAGCATGATTGAGTGGTACTACGAGGAGGGCAACGGGCTGCTCCTGTCGGGGCGGGCGCTCGATCAGTTCCGGCGGACACGGGAGGAGCTGGAAAGTGCAGACAGCGTCGCAACCAGCGTGGGGAACGCGCTTAGTCAGCTGCGCACGGATCTGAAGATCGACCTTGGTGTTCGACAGCCACAGGAGCGGGGAGTTGACGTCCCGTGGCCCGAAGACGAACGGTGGTAGTGTCCGTCACCCTCCTTAAGCAGCACTCCCACGCACACCGCGGTGGGCCAACAGTGTGCGCCTTGAACCGACAGTGGCAGCTCGTCGCCGAGCGCCGGGGCCCGACAAACGGACCGCCTGCAAAGCAGTAGGCGAGTGACAGGTCGAGTGGAGCGGGGCAGCAAGAGGTCGGTTCGCGCTCGACGCTGACGTAGAAGCCGGTTATCGGTCCCGACAGATCGCTGAGCGCGCCCCGCATGAGCCGCTCTGGTCGCAGGCCTGCATTCAGCGGAAGCGATCTTCGACCGGGCAGCGACGACGCCACGGTGCCCGCGGGAGGATTGAATCCATGGCGCGGACGTGGCTCTCGATCCGAGTCGACCTGGTCGAAGGCGGCCGCAGCGGCCCGCTGTGGCCGCGCCCCGGCCGAGTGTTCGCCGGGGCCCGCACCCACACCTTCGCCGACCTCGCGACCGCCATCGACGACGCGTTCGCCCGCTGGGACCGCGCGCACCTGCACCTGTTCGAACGCTCCCAACGCCGGCTGCTGACCAGTCCCGAATGGGACGACGTGCCCGACGAGTCCCAGCCGAGCACCGGAGTGCGACTCTCGTCTCTGGAGCTCGGCGAGCAGTTCGTCTACACCTTCGACCTCGGTGACGACTGGACCCACCTGAGCACCGTCGCCCCCGCGCGGATCGACCCGGCCGAGGTCCTCGGGATCCTTCCGGCGCGTCCGCTTCCCTATTGGGGCTGGGGCACGATCCCGGATCAGTACGGCCGTGACTTCGACAGCGACGACGGCGGGACCGAGCTCGGCCCCCACCCGGGCTGGAGCGACCTGCCACCGCTGCGCCCGCACTGGGGACCTCGAAGCCGACACGGCCACTGATCAGGCCGGGCGGCGGCCCTCGGGCGCATGCGCCGCGGGACGCGATAGCCGCCGACGAGGAAGCCGGTCGTTGGCTCCTCGAGTGGGCCCCGTGGGACTCGAACCCACAACCAACGGATTAAAAGTCCGCAGCTCTGCCGATTGAGCTAGAGGCCCGGCCGGTGCGGCCGGGGTCGATCCTAGGGCTCGACGGCCGGGCAGACCTCAGAGGCGGGCGGTGGTCCGCGTCCGGACGAGGGCCGGCGGACCAGTACGACGCCGACGATCGTCACCACCAGCACCACCACGATGACCACCACGATGACCACCACGACGGCCACCCACATCGCCGCGCGCGCGCCTCGCGCGGCTCAGACAGCGAGGCGACGAGGGTCGCGAGGCCGAAGGCGAGGGCCACGGGATCGGCGACTTGAGCCAGGGGCTCAGGACGTCCAGCAGACCGAGCACCGCGAGGACGACGGCCCCGATGTCGACGGTGCGCCGGCGCATGGTGTTCCTCCCTCACCGACGGGTCCCGTGGCCCGCCAGGAGCGTCCACCCCGCGAACCAGCGGGTCTGCCGTCGTGCCCTCCGGCATCTCGCGCGATCGGCTTGCTGATATTGGGCCGTCCGGCGCAACCACTGCTCCGCTCGGCGACCGTCGGCGCGCAGAACCGGGACCGGCCGACGAGCCCTCGACGCCTCGCTCGGCCCAGCAGGACGTCCTGGACGGGTGAGGCACGGTGACGGCACATCGGCGGGCAGGAGCATCGTCGCTGGTCAGGGCCTCGCGTCGCCGAGACCCGAACGGTCGGGCCGCGACACGCCGGAGCGAGGCGCCGTCGGAGGCGGTGACGGTGGGTGCCCGACGATCACCGTCGGGTCGCCGTCGTGCTCCGGCGAGGAAACGAGTACCAAACACACCACGTCGGCGGTAGCCCCGTCGGCGGGCACGACCGGTGCGGCGGGATCGAGCGCTCCCCGGCAACACGGCTCCTCCCCGCCGCACGCCGCACGGTGTCCCCGTGGGCCCCGACCGCACGGAGAGGAGGCCACGACGTGTCGATGGCCGTCGTCATGTCCGAGATGCCCGACGTCTGGCGCAGGGTGCTCGCCGAGCACGTGCCCGACGGGCACCAGAACTGCCGCGCCTGTTTCCACGCCGGCGGCCGCACGAGCTGGCCCTGCCAGACCTACCGCATCGCGCAGGAGGCGAAGTGGGTCGCCGAGGGCGGCCTGCCCGGCACCGGTCCGCACGGACCCGGCCCGAGCCGCACGCGCCTGAGTCCGCCGGAGCCGCAGCCCGTCGCAGGAGCGCGCGAGCCGGCCGGGCGCCACAGCGACCCGCTGGGTGACCCTGACCCCCTGAGCGCGCCCCTGCCGAGCCACCCGCGCACCGGCGAGTGGGCCTCGTCGTCCCGGCCCGCGGGCTTCGACCTCGACGGGCGCCCGCTGGCCGGCGACCCGCGCGCCGACCACGTCGCACCCGCGGCCGCGAACACCGGCGAGCGGCCCTACGGCTCCACCTTCGACGCGCCCTACGGGGCCTCGTTCGGCGTCGACGACCGGCCCTACGCCCGCCGGTGACGACCCTGCCGTAGAGACAGGAAGGCCCCCGGAGCGATCTCCCGACCACCGGGCGATGCCGGCGGGTCGGGCCCCGACTGGACGAGGGTCAGGGGCTCCGGGGGCTGGTGTCCTGCCTGGATTCGCTGGCCGCCCTGCCGCGGGCTCTCCGCCCGCGGACCGGCCATTCCACGGCCTTCGAACAGCTAGCTGACGGACACCTCACGAGTCCTGTCGTTCATCAACGCTGGACCACCTCCTCTCCCGTGTACCTCCACGCTAAGCGCGCGGCGATCACCCCGCAAACGGCTTCCGTCACAGCGCTTGACGAGCAACCTCAAGGTTCCCTATCTTCGAACAGGTAACCAGATGGTTGCGTGATCGGAGCGGTGATGGACGACGTGTTCCGCGCGCTGGCCGACCCCAGTCGGCGGGCCCTGCTCGACGCGCTGCACGCCCGGGGCGGTCAGTCGCTGCGGGAACTCGGCGAGGGGCTGGCGATGACGCGCCAGGCCGTCGCCAAGCACCTCGGCGTGCTCGAGGCCGCGGGTCTCGTCGTCACGTCGTGGCACGGGCGCGAGAAGCACCACCACCTCAACGCCGCCCCGATCAACGACGTCGCCGACCGGTGGATCCGGCGGTACGACCGGGCGCGGGCGCAGACCCTCGCCGACCTCCGACAGGCTCTCGAGGAGACCGACATGTCCGACGACTTCGTCTACGTCACCTACATCCGCACGACGCCGGAGAAGCTCTGGCAGGCGCTGACCGACCCGGCGTTCATCGCGAGGTACTACGACGGCGGCGGGCCGACGTCGGACTGGGCGGTCGGCTCGAAGGTCCTCTGGTCGATGGGCGGCGAGGCGCCGCACGACTGGGACCAGCACGTCCTCGAGGCCGACCCGCCGCGCCGGCTGTCGTACACCTGGCACAACTACCAGCCCGAGATGCAGGAGATGTTCGGCTGGAGCGACGAGCGCCTGGCCGAGCTGCAGCAGGAGAAGCGCTCGAAGGTCACCTTCGACATCGAGCCGGCGGGGCGGGCCGTGAAGCTGACCGTCACCCACGACGACTTCGTGCCCGACAGCGCGATGCGCGAAGGCGTCTCCCAGGGCTGGCCGGCGATCCTGTCGAACCTGAAGTCGGTGCTGGAGACGGGCGAGGTCGCGGTCGCCGACTGATCAGCCGCGCGTGCGCCAGGCGGCGAGGTCGTCGGCGGCGCGGGTGTTGACGATCCGCTCCACCGGCACCTCGCACTCCTCGGCGCGCTCGCAGCCGAGGTGCTGCCAGTCGAGCTGGCCCGGCGCGTGGGCGTCGGTGTCGACGACGAAATCGCAGCCGGCGGCCAGGGCCTGGCGCAGCAGCGGTCGCGGGGGGTCGAGGCGCTCGGGCCGCGAGTTGATCTCGACGGCCACCCCGTTCTCGACGCAGGCGTCGAACACCGCCTCGGCGTCGAACGTCGAGGGCGGGCGGGTGCCGCGCCCGCCCGTGACGAGCCGGCCCGTGCAGTGCCCGAGCACGTCGACCAGCGGGTGCGAGACACCGGCGACCATGCGCGCGGTCATCAGGTCGCTGGGCGCCCGCAGCTTGGAGTGCACGCTGGCGACGACGAGGTCGAGCGCCTCGAGCAGGTCGTCGGGGGCGTCGATGTCGCCGTCCTCGAGGATGTCCACCTCGATGCCGCGCAGCAGGCGGAACGGCGCCAGCTCCTCGTTCACCGCGGCGATGGCGTCGAACTGCCGGCGCCGGCGCTCGGGCGTGAGGCCGTTGGCGACGGTCAGGTTCTCGGAGTGGTCGGTGAGCACCATCCACTCGTGCCCGAGGTCGCGGGCGGTGCGGGCCATCTCGAGGATGTCACTGCCGCCGTCGGACCAGGTGGAGTGGGTGTGGCAGTCACCGCGCAGGGCGGCGCGAATCCCCGTCCCGCCCGCGACGGGCTCGGTGTGGCGGCTCTCCAGGTCGGCGAGCGTGGCCGACGTGCCACCGTCGAGGACCTCGGTCACCACCGCCGCCGTCTTCTTCCCGACGCCCTTGAGGTCGGTCAGCGTGCCGGCGCGCGCGCGGGTCGCGACCTCGTCGGGGTCCAGCTCGGCCAGGCGCTCGGCGGCCGAGCGGTAGGCCTTCACCCGATAGGTCTCGGCGCGCTCACGCTCGAGGTAGAAGGCCACGGCACGCAGTGCGGCGATCGGGTCACCGTCGACGGGGAGCACGGTCACGTGGTCAGGGATACCCCACCCGAGGCGGCCGTGGGCCACACCACGACGGACAATCGACGGCGAGCACTGTGATGGAGGTGGTCTGCTCGTGCGGGTGACCGGAGTCGGGCACGCGGGGATGCGGTTCGAGACGACCGGCGGGAGCGTGCTGTGCGACCCGTGGGTGAACCCCACGTTCTTCGCGTCGTGGGTGCCGTTCCCGGACAACACCGGGCTGGACTGGGACGCCCTCGGCGACTGCGACTACCTCTACGTGTCGCACCTGCACCGCGACCACTTCGACGCGGAGCACCTGGCGAAGCACGTCTCGAAACAGGCGCGCGTCCTGCTGCCGGACTACCCCACCGACGAGCTCGAGGACGAGCTGCGCGAGCTGGGGTTCCGGCACTTCGTGCGCACCGAGTCCGGGGTGCCGCAGGAGCTGGACGGCGGCCTGCGCTTCATGATCACGTCGTTGAAGGGTCCGGGCGACGGGCCGATCGGCGACTCGGCGATCTCGCTGGACGACGGCACCGCGCGCGTCGTCAACCAGAACGACGCGCACCCGCTGGACATCCCGCACCTGCTGGAGTTCGGCGCCTACGACGCCCACTTCACGCAGTTCTCCGGCGCCATCTGGTGGCCGATGGTCTACGACCTCCCGAAGGCCGCGAAGCGCGAGTTCGCCCGCCGCAAGCGCGTCGGCCAGGAGGACCGGGCGATGCGCTACATCCGCGAGGTGGGCGCCCCGCACGTCTTCCCGACCGCGGGCCCCCCCTGTTTCCTCGACGACGAGCTCTTCAAGTGGAACTCCCTGGGCTACGAGGGCGTCGAGGGCGAGTCGATCTTCACCGACCAGTGGGAGTTCCTCGGGCGGATGCGCGAGCTCGGCCACTCCGCCGGATCCGACCAGCAGGGCCACCTGCTCCTGCCGGGCACGACCGCCGAGATCGGCCACGGCACGGTCTCCGGGCTGACGCACCCGATCCCCGACGCCGAGATCGAGACGATCTTCCTCGACAAGGAGCGCTACCTGCGCGACTTCGCCGAGCGCGCCCGGCCGGCTATCGAGGCGCAGAAGGCGCGGTGGTCGGCGCCGCAGCCCGACATCCTGCGCCAGCTCAAGGAGTGGATCGAGCCGCTGATGAAGCGCGCCGACCACATGTGCGACGGCATCGGCGGCGCGGTCCGCATGGACCTGCACGGCATGCCGGCCGACACCCCGGGCGTCGACGAGGACGGCACGCTGTCGCTGGCGTTCGACTTCGCGGCCCGCGAGATCCGGCTCTACGGCGGCGAGCAGGCGCGCTACCGGTGGGGCGTCCCGGCGACGCTGGTGCAGACCAACATCGCCACCCGTGAGGTCGACTGGTCGAACTCGCTGTTCCTGTCGGTGCGCTTCACCGCGAGTCGGGTCGGCCAGTACAACGAGTACCTCTACACGTTCTTCAAGTGTCTGTCCGAGGAGCGGATGGACTACGTCGAGAACTGGTACGACGCGCAGAACGACGACGGCCGCGACATCGAGCTCGACGGCTGGGCGGTGCAGGCCCGCTGCCCGCACCTGTCGGCCGACCTGTCGAAGTTCGGCGCCGTCGACGGCGAGGTGCTCACCTGCACGCTCCACAACTGGAAGTTCAACCTCCGGACCGGTCGGTGCCTGACGTCCGCGGGCCACGAGATCCGGGCCCAGAAGCTGAACGACTGAAGCTGGGAGAGTGGAGAGCGTGCTGCGCATCGGTCCCCTCGAGCTGCCGACGCCGGTCGTGCTCGCGCCGATGGCCGGCATCACCAACGTCGCGTTCCGTCGCCTCTGCCGCGAGCAGGGCGCGGGGCTCTACGTCTGCGAGATGATCACGGCGCGGGCGCTGGTGGAGAAGCACCCGGGGACCGCCGAGATGATCGCGTTCGACGCGGACGAGACGCCGCGCTCGATGCAGCTCTACGGCGTCGACCCGGTGACGATCGGGCGCGCGGTGGACCGCATCGTCGACGAGGACCTCGCCGACCACGTCGACCTCAACTTCGGCTGCCCGGTCCCCAAGGTGACGCGCCGGGGCGGGGGCGCGGCGCTGCCGTACAAGCGGCGGCTCTTCGCGTCGATCGTGCGCGCCGCCGTCACCGCCGCCGGGCGGGGCAGCGGCGGCAGGCAGCTGCCGCTGACGGTGAAGATGCGCGTCGGCATCGACGACGACCACGTGACGTTCCTCGACGCCGGGCGGATCGCGGCCGCCGAGGGCGCGGCGGCGGTGGCGCTGCACGCCCGCACCGCGGCCCAGCGCTACTCCGGGCACGCCGACTGGGACCGCATCGCCGAGCTGCGCGCCGCGGTGCCCGCCGACGTGCCGGTGCTCGGCAACGGCGACATCTTCGCCGCGGCGGACGCCGTCGCGATGATGGAGAAGACCGGCTGCGACGGCGTCGTCGTCGGGCGTGGGTGCCTGGGACGGCCCTGGCTGTTCGGCGAGCTGGAGGCCGCGCTCGCGGGCCGCCCGATCCCGACGCCGCCCACGCTCGGCGAGGTCGCCGCCGTGATGCGCCGCCACGTGGAGCTGCTCATCGCGCACCACGGCGAGCGCAAGGGCGTCCGCGACGCGCGCAAGCACATGTCCTGGTACCTCCACGGCTTCGCGGTCGGTTCGGAGCTGCGCCGCGAGCTCGGGATGATCGACGGCCTCGAGCGCCTCGACGAGCTGCTCGCCCAGCTCGACGGTGACCTGCCGTTCCCCGCCGACGCCGACGGCCCCCGCGGGCGCCAGGGCTCGCCGGGTCACGTGACGCTGCCCGAGGGCTGGCTGGACGACCCGGAGGACGACACCGTGCCCGCCGGCGCGGACGTCATGCACTCCGGCGGCTGACCGCTACCCTTCGTACTCGCCGGACCGGATCTCCGGGTCCCGTCACCGCGGGCGATGCCTCCCCGCCGCAGGACCACCGTCGCGGGCGACTCAAGGTGGGCCGAACGGGTCGAAATGTCGTACATCTACGCAGCGTCACCTCCGCCGGACGAGCGAAGTTGTCGGCGAGGTGGCGAATGACCGTTACACCGGGGAGATCGAGAGCGACACTGGAGGCAGGACGGAGGTGGTGTGCGTGCGGCTGGCCGGGCTGCGCCACGGGCGCGGGGACGCGGCGGTGACGACCGCGGAACCGCTGCCCGACGGCGGCACCGAGGCGCCGGTCGTCGTGCCCCCGTCACCCGAGACGTCCGTCACCTGCGGTTTCCCCACCTCGCCGATCGTCGGCCTCGACGCCGTGGTCGCCGGTGCGCCCACCCCCGACGGCCGCGCCGACCAGGCCCACGCCCACGAGGCGGCCGCCGAGGTCCTCGCCGACCGCGGCGACTGGCGGCGTGCGTACCAGCACCTCAAGGCCGCGGTGTCGCTCGTCCGTGACGAGCGGACGTTCCCGGCCGACGTGCCCGATCAGTTACGCCTCGAGGTCGATCGTCTCCGGCGCGAGCGGGCCGAGGCGCGCGAGCAGAGCCGTCGCGACAGCGTCACCGCGACCTGGAACCGGCGCTACCTCGACGAGCGGCTCAGCACGCTGCGTGGCGACGGGTCGGCGTCCGCGGCGCCGGTGTGCGTCGCCCTCGCCGACGTCGACCACTTCAAGGCGGTGAACGACACCCACGGGCACGTCCTGGGCGACGAGGTGCTGCGGCGCCTGGTCGACGTCATGAGCGTGGACCTGCCCGAGGACGGCTTCTGCGCCCGCTACGGCGGCGAGGAGTTCGCGCTCGTCCTGCCCGGCCTCGCCGCCGCCGAGGCGGTGCAGGTGTGCGAGGAGGCCCGGGCGCGGGTCGACGCCCACCCGTGGCACGAGGTCGCCGCCGACCTGCGGGTGACGGTCAGCGTGGGCGTGGCGTGCCTGGGCGACGGCACGCGCCCCGGCGCGCCGGGTCTGGACGCCGCCGACTCGCTGCTCTACGTCGCCAAGCGCGCCGGGCGCAACGCCGTCGCCTACCGCGACGGCGCCGACGGGACGGTCCGGCTCGCCGGGCCCGCCGCACGGCGTCGCGGCATCGACGCCGCGGCGCGCGGCGCGT
>CADCTH010000161.1 GCA_902805495.1 uncultured Actinomycetospora sp. | reverse complement strand
GAGACCGCCCCGCACCACCTCGACCCCGTCCGGCACGTCGGAGCCCGCGCGCGCGACGGCCACGACCTCGTGGCCCTGCGCGAGGGCCTGCACCACGACCTCACGCCCGGTGCGCCCGGACGCCCCCAGCAGCACGATCCGCACGGCCCCTCCTCGGTGAGTGAGTGCTTACCAACCTAGGATGACGGGATGCCGCGGACCGGGTCAAGCACGCGGGAGCGCATGCTCGACGCCGCCTACACGGTGATGCGGACCCGGGGCCTCGCCCGCGCCGCCGTGCGCGGTCTGCTGCCCCGGGGCTCCTGAGCCTCTCCGATCGGACCGTTGTGCGCGGCCTGCGCCCGCACGTGCGCAGGTTCCGGGCGAGCTGCGCCCGCACCTGCGGCGCACGGCCGCCCACCTGCGGAGATGTCGCTCACCGCCGCCGCGCGACGCGGTTAGGGTGGACAGTGATGACCGTTCTCGATCTCGGTGTGCCGGCCGTCCCCGGGGCCGACACCGCCACCACGGACACCACCGGCCGGCCCGACGACGCACGTCTGGTCGACGCGTGGGGCCGGGTCGCCACCGATCTGAGGGTCTCGCTCACCGACCGCTGCAACCTGCGCTGCACCTACTGCATGCCCGCCGAGGGCCTGGAGTGGATGCCCAGCGAGCAGGCGCTCACCGATGACGAGGTGGTGCGCCTGGTGCGCGTCGCCGTCGAGCGCCTGGGCGTGCAGGAGATCCGCTTCACCGGCGGCGAGCCGTTGCTGCGCAAGGGCCTCGAGGACATCGTGGCCGCCACCGCGGCACTCACCCCGCGGCCCGAGATGTCGGTGACCACCAACGCCCTGGGCCTGACGCGCCGTGCCGCCGCCCTGGCCGCGGCGGGGCTGGACCGCGTCAACGCCTCGCTGGACACGCTGCGGCCCGAACGGTTCGCCGAGATCACCCGGCGCGACCGGCTCCACGACGTCCTCGACGGGCTGCGCGCCGCCCGGGAGCACGGGCTCGACCCGATCAAGGTCAACACCGTGCTCATGCCCTGCCTCAACGACGACGAGGCGCCCGACCTCCTGGCCTGGGCTCTCGACGAGGGCTACGAGCTGCGCTTCATCGAGCAGATGCCCCTCGACGCCGGACACTCCTGGCAGCGCGACCGCATGATCACGGCTGAGCAGATCCTCGCGTCGCTGCGCACCCGCTTCGACCTCGTGCCCGACCCCGCCGAGCGCGGCGGCGCGCCGGCCGAGCGCTTCCTCGTCGACGGGTGGACCGGCCACGACGGGTCGCCGGCCAAGGTCGGGGTCATCGCGTCGGTCACCCGCCCCTTCTGCGGCGCGTGCGACCGCACGCGGCTGACCGCCGACGGCCAGGTCCGCTCGTGTCTGTTCGCGCGCAGCGAGAACGACCTGCGCGCCCTCCTGCGCGGCGGCGGCACCGATGACGAGATCGCCGACGCCTGGCGCGTGGCCATGTGGGGCAAGAAGCCCGGCCACGGCATCGACGACCCCGGTTTCCTGCAGCCCGACCGTCCCATGAGCGCGATCGGAGGATGATGAGCACGCCCACCCGTGCCGCCGCCGCCCCCGCGGCGCGCACCACCACCCTGACCGTGCGCTACTTCGCGGGCGCCAAGGCCGCGGCCGGCACACGCAGCGAGGACGTGACCCTCCCCGCGGGCGCGACCCTCGACGACCTCGTCGCCGCGCTGGCCGCCGACCACGGCGACGCGCTCGCCCGCGTCCTCGCCGCTGCGAGCTTCCTGCTCGACGAGGTCGCGGTGCGCGACCGCACCGTGGTCCCCGCACCGGGCGCCGTCGTCGACGTCCTGCCGCCCTTCGCCGGCGGCTGAGCGGAGTGTCCGGGGTCGAGCTCCGCTCCGTCTCCCGCCACGCCCTCGGCCCGCCCGGTGTTCTCCCGGACATGAGCGTCGTCCACGACACCGCGATCGGACCCCTGCACCTCGACGCGTCGCCGCGCGGGCTGACCCTGCTGGGGTTCTCGCCCGGTGACGGTGAGGGGGTGCCCGACGGGGATGCCGTCCGGGTGCTCGACCTCGCCCGCCGCGAGCTCGACGCCTACTTCGCCGGCACGCTGCGGGAGTTCACCGTGCCCGTCGACCTCGACGCCCACCCGGCGGGCGACCGTCGCGTGCTCGACGGCCTCGCCGCCGTCGGGTACGGCGAGACCGTGAGCTACGGGAAGCTCGCCGCGGCGGTGGGCCTCGGGCCCGGCGAGGCGCGGCGGGTCGGCGGGACGATGGCCCGCAACCCCGTGGCGATCGTCGTGCCGTGCCACCGCGTCGTCGGCGCCGAGGGGAGCCTCACCGGGTACGCGGGCGGGCTGGAGCGCAAGCGGGCGCTGCTCGACCTCGAGGGGCGCGACCGCCTGCTGTTCTGACGCGGCGGTCAGACCCGGCGGCGCAGGCTCGCCAGCTCCTCGAGCAGCTCGGCGACGTCGTCGACGTCCTCGACCTGGTACGGGGCGTCCTCGGTGCCCAGGATCGTGGCCAGCCCGATCACGACGTCGTCGTCGCCCGGCACGGGGTCGGGCAGCACGCCGACCGCCACCACCGCGGTGGCCCCGACCTCGGCGCGCAGGGCGTCGACGCCCTCCGGGGCCACGACCCGGCCGCCGCCCTTCGCGCCGCTGAGGAACATCAGCTCGGCGACCTCGTCGGTCGGGCGCTCCGACACCACCGCCACCGTCGTCGCGGGCAGGGCGATGAGCACGTTGAGCGCCTCGGAGGACTGCTGCTCGGCGCGGGCGTGCGCGGGATCGCCCTCGTCGGCCGCGAGCGCGCCGTCGAAGGCGCAGGCCACGAGCAGCCTCGGCGTCTCCGCCACCTTGTCGAGCGCGCTCCACAGCTCGTCGTCGGCGTCCACGCCCTCACCCTGGCATCACGTTCACGGCGTGGTCCAGCGCCGCCCACAGGTACTGCGTCGCGTAGGCCCGGTACGGGCGCCAGGCCTCCGCGCGGGCGACGAGGTCGCGGTCGCGTCCCGGGAGCCCGAGGCGTTCGGCCGCCACCCGGATCCCGAGGTCCGACGGCAGGAACGCGTCGGGGTCGCCGAGGGCGCGCATGGCCACCGAGTCGACCGTCCACGGCCCGATCCCGGGCAGCGCGCCGAGGGCCGCGCGGGCCGCGGGGACGTCGTCGGGGTCGAGCACGACGTCGCCGTCGGCGAGGGCCCGGACGAGCGTGAGCAGGGTGCGCTTGCGGGTCTGCGGCATGCCGAGCTCGTCGGGGTCGACGGCCGTCAGCGCGGGGGCGCCGGGGAAGAGGTGGGTGAGCGTGCTCCCGGGGCCGGCGAGCCCGTCGGGCAGCGGCGCGCCGTGCCCGCGGACGAGCCGCGCGGCGTGCGTGCGCGCGGCGGCGGTGGAGACCTGCTGGCCGAGGACCGCGCGCACCGCAAACTCGTCGGGGTCCGGCGAGCCGGGGACGCGGCGCCCCGGTGCGGCGTCGACGAGCGGTGTGAGGACGGGGTCGGCGCGCAGGGTGGCGTCGACGGCGACGGGGTCCGCGTCGAGGTCGAGGATGCGGCGCGCCAGCGTCGTCGCGCGGTCGGCGTCGGCGGGGTTGGTGAGGGTCAGGACGGCGGTGATCCCGTCGGCGCCGGGCCGCAGCGCGACCACGCCCGGCCCGCCGGGGAGCGTGAGGCTGCGCCGGTACGCCCCGTCGTGCCACTCCTCGACGCCCGGGACCGCGGTGGCCACCAGGTGACCGAAGAGGTTGTCGGGACACAGCGGGGCGGTGAAGCCCAGCGTGCGCTCCTCGGCGTGCGGCACAGGGCCTCCCTGGGTCGAGCTCCCCTATCGGCGTGCTCCGTCCACTGCTGCGTCTCCCGCGCATCCTGTCCGATCGCTCCAAGCCCCGTGGGACGGGCGGCGCCTACGGTCGGCGGCATGCCGCCCCGTCTCACCGTCGTCGAGCTCGTCGTCTCCGACATGGCCGCCGCACTCGCCTTCTACCGCCGCCTGGGCCTCGACGCCCCGCCCGAGGCCGACGGGCAGCCGCACGTCGAGGTCGACCTCGGGGGCGGGATGCGCCTGGCCTTCGACACCGAGGCCACAGTCCGCTCCATCGACCCGTCGTGGACCCCGCCGAGCGGCGGCAAGCGCAACGCGCTGGCGTTCGCGTGCGACTCGCCCACCGAGGTCGACGCCGTCTACGCCGACCTGGTCGAGGCGGGGCACGTCGGCGAGCTCGCGCCGTGGGACGCCGCGTGGGGCATGCGCTACGCGGTGGTGCACGACCCCGACGGGTCGCAGGTGGACCTGTTCGCGGTCCTAGGCGAGTAACGCCGTCGGCGTCGTGCCCGCGAGGGCGCGGACCTCGCGGGCCAGGTGCGGCTGGTCGGCGAAGCCCTCGACGGCGGCGACCTCCGCCCACGGCGTCCCCGCCCGCGCTCGGGCCAGCGCGCGCTGGAGGCGGAGGATCCGTCCGAGGTGTTGGGGGCCGTAGCCGAACACCGGCAGGCAGCGCCGGTGCAGGGTGCGGGTCGTGGTGCCCAGGGCGTCGGCCAGGCCCGCGACGCCGGCGCCCCGCTCGAGCGCGGCGAAGACCCGCGCGCCGAAGCGGTCGACCGAGGGCGGCGTGGCGGTGGCGACGCCGGACAGCGCACGGGCCGGGTCGTCGGCGACCCGCTCGGTGAGCTCGCGGGCGG
>CADCTH010000160.1 GCA_902805495.1 uncultured Actinomycetospora sp. | reverse complement strand
CGCCCGCGCGCTGGCCGCCGCCCACGCCCGCGGGCTGGCCCACCGCAACGTCAAGCCGTCCAACGTGCTGTTCGCCGACGCCGCGGCCACCGAGGTCCGCGTCGGCGACTTCGGCCTGGTCTCGCGCAACGGGCTCTCGCTCGACCACACCGCGCCCGAACGCTTCCGCGGCGGCGCCACCGACCACCGCGAGGACGTCTACGCGCTGGGCTGCGTGCTCTACACCGTCCTCACCGGGGCCCGGCCCTACCCGGGCCGCAGCCTCCCCGAGCGGATGCGCGGGCACCTCGAGAGCCCGATCCCGCGGCCCTCGGAGCAGCGCCCGGGCGTGCCGGCGGCGTTCGACGCGGTCATCGCCGGCGCGCTCGCGAAGACGCCGGACGCGCGCACCGGCACCGTCGGCGCCCTCGCCGCGGCCGCCCGCGCCGCGCTCGGGTAGACGGCCGGGGAGTTCCCCCGAGTTTTTCCGCCGGCGCCGGAACATCCTCGCCCCGCCGGGACGTCACAGGCACGACGGTCCACCGACGGCGGCGGACCACGACCCTGAGCGGGACACGATGGGCGGGACACGATGAGCGGGACGACGGGCGCCACCGACGGCATGTACTTCAGCGCCGACGGCGGGGTCTACGACGCCTCCGGCACCATGGTCGGCACGTACGAGACCGACGCGGCCGGGCGCGTGGACGCGGTCTCCACCGACACCGACGCCGACGGCGTGCTCGACACGACGGTGTCCGACACCGACGGCAACGGCACCTTCGAGACCGGCGTCGTGGACACCGACGGCGACGGCTACTACGACACGATGATCGTGGACACCGACGGCGACGGCGACTTCGACTCCTCCGCGGTCGACACCGACGGCGACGGCCAGGCCGACAGCACCGCGTACGACCCGGCCGGTTTCTGAGCCCGACGAGCACACCGATGACGACGAGCCCCCGGCCCTCCGGCCCCGGCGCCCCCGCTCCCGACGAGCGGGTGACGGGGCCGGTCACGCTGCCTGCGCGCCAGGCCGCCGACCCCGGCGGGGACCGGGCGGCGCTGGTCGCGCTGTGCATCGACCTCGCCGACCGTCTGCGCACCGCGGCACCCGGCCTGCGGGCCCGCGCGCACCGGGGGCTCGCCGAGGTCGGCGTCGTCCCGATCGAGCCCGACGGCCACCCGTTCGACCGGACCCGGCACGACGCCGTCGACCGCGAACCCACCACCGACCCCGCCCGCGACCGCACGGTCGCGAGCACCGAACGGACCGGCTACGCCGACCGCGGCCGCGTCCTGCGCCGGCCCGAGGTCGTCGTCTACGCGCTGGAGACCACCGATGAGCACCGCGACTGACCCCCTGCGGCACGAAGCGCAGCGGAGCTGCCGCGCCGGAGGCGAGACACCGACCGAGCGACGCCCGCACCCGATGGCCGACGAGGTCCTCGAGGTGGTGGCCGCCGTGCGCGCCGCCGCGGTCGAGGACGGCGAGGCGGCGGCGGCCGAGGCGCTCGACACCGACGTCGCCCGTGTCCGCGCCGCCCAGGCCGCCGTCGTCGTGGTGGGGGAGAAGAAGCGCGGCAAGAGCTCGCTGATCAACGCGCTGGTCGGGCGTCCGGGCCTGCTGCCCGTCGACGCCGACGTCGCCACCTGCGTGCACATCGTCGTCTCGCACGGCCCCGACGGCGCCACGGTGGTGCTCGGCGGCGGGCCCACCGGGCGCGAGGTGGGGCTCGACGGCATCGCCGAGTACGCCGCGCTGGACCCGGGCGCCCGCGTCCCGGAGCACGAGGACGTCAGCCAGGTGCAGGTCCGCGTGCCCGCGCCCGTGCTCGCCGGCGGGCTCGAGCTCGTCGACACCCCCGGGGTCGGCGGGCTCGTCGCCGGCCACGCGGCCCTGACGCTGGCGACGCTGGACCGCGCCGACGCGCTGGTGTTCGTGCTCGACGGCTCCAGCGAGATCACCGCCTCCGAGCTCGCGTTCCTCGAGCGCGCCACCGAGCGGATCGCCACCGTCGTCTTCGTGCTCACCAAGATCGACCAGTTCCCGGCGTGGGAGCAGGTGCGGGCCCGCGACGTCGAGCTGATCGCTCGCCACGCGCCCCGCTACGCCGGCGCGCCGTGGTTCGGGGTCTCGAGCCGCGCCGTCGCCGACGCGCTGGCGGCCGAGGCCGACGGGGAGCTCGAGGAGGCCGCCGAGGAGCGCGCGGCGAGCGGGATGGACCCGCTGTCCGACCACCTCGCCGGGCTCGCCGAGGGCGCCGACGGGCTGCGCCTGGCCAACCTCGTGCACCAGGCGGCCGCGACGGCCAAGCGGCTGTCGGGCCTCCAGGTGCGCCGGGCGCTGTCGCTGTCGCTGGGTGAGGAGTTCGTCGAGCTCGTCAAGAAGGAGAAGGCGGCGCTCACCGCGCTGCAGGCCCAGAGCGCGACGTGGCGCCAGACGCTCAACGAGCGCTCGGCGCGCCTCGAGCAGGGGATGCGCACCGAGCTGGCGCGGCGGATCGAGGACCTGCGCAAGGAGGTCGGCGACCGCATCGCCACCGGCAGCGGCAAGGTGTTCGACGACGTCGCCACCGACCTGCCGCCGCGGGCGCAGGCGCTGTGGATCGAGCTGGACACGCTGCTGCGCCGCGAGCTCGGCGCGCTGGCCCGGGCGCTGCTGGCCGACCTGGACGGCGTCGAGGTCGACCTCTCGGGCGTCGTGCCCGACGCCCCCGAGCGGCTCGCCCAGCTGCCGCAGGCCGCCCGCGGCCAGGGCAGCACGAGCTTCGCCGAGCAGGGGATCATGGCCGCGGGCCTGGGCATGGGGCTCGGGCACCTCGTGGCCCTGGTCGTCGCGCCGCCGATCGGCATCCTCGCCGGCGTCGGCGCGGTCGGGTTCTTCTCCTGGCGGCGCTGGACCAAGGAGCGCGGCGCCCGCAGCCGGGAGGACGCCCGCCGCTACCTCGGCGAGGTCACCACCCGGCTGAACAACGAGATCCCGCCGGTGGTGGCCCAGGCGGTCACCGGGGCGCGCGAGGTCCTGGGCCGGCAGATCACCACGGCGCTCGCGCAGGAGAAGGACCGGCTCACCGCGAGCCTGGCCGAGCACGAGAAGAACCTGCTCGGCGAGAAGAACGCGCTGGCCCGGCGCAAGGCCGAGGTCGACGCGCGGCTGAAGAAGCGCAACGGGTTGAGGGAGTCCGCCGAGCAGCTCGGGACGAAGCTGCCGGTCCACCGAGGGGAGTCGTCGTGACCACGCCGCACGAGGCCGGGACCGGCCCGGGGACCTGGCTGGACATGTCGCGCTACCCGGACACCGATCCGGACACCGCGCTCACCGGCGAGGAGCAGGACCTGCTGAGCGCCTCGCTCGCGGTCGACGACGCGGCGCTGCCCGACGCGGTGTGGGAGCACATGCTGGCCGTGGTCACCGGCGCCGACGACACCGCCGACGACACCGACACCGCCACCGACACCGCCACCGAGACCGATCCCGCCGACCCGGCGAGCGACGACTGGGCGGGCACCGGCTGGGACACCGACCCGGCGCTGCACGACCCCGCCGCCGACCCCGCGGATGACCCCGCCGGCGTCGGCGACGACCCCGCCGACGACGCCTGGGACGGCGGGGCGGTGTGAGCCGGCCCGGACCCGGCTGGGACCTCGCGATCGACTTCGGGACCTCGTTCACCACCACCGCCACACTGGCCGGCGGGCGGGCCGAGGTCCTCGAGATCGACGGCTCGAAGTACGTGCCGTCGCTGGTGTGCGTCGACGAGGACGGCACGATCATGGTCGGGCGTGACGCGCTGCAGGAGTCGGCGATGGCGCCCGACCGCACCGAGCGGGTGCCCAAGCGGGCGCTCGTCGCGTCCGAGCAGGTTCTGCTGGGCGAGCGGACCGTCGCCACGGTCGACCTCGTCGCCGCGGTGCTCGAGCGGGTCGCGCGCGAGGCGGCGCGCCGGTTCCCGGGCCGGCGGCCCGGCCGCGTCGTGCTGACGCACCCGGCGCGCTGGCAGGCGGGCGGGCTGGAGCTGCGCCGGCTCGCCGAGGCGGCCGAGCGGGCGGGGCTGGGTGAGCCCGACCTCATCGCCGAGCCCGTGGCCGCCGCCCACCACTACGTGCGTTCCGGCTCCGGTGACCAGGCCGTGCCCGACGGCGGCATGATCGGCGTCTACGACTTCGGCGGCGGCACGTTCGACACCGCCGTGCTGCGCCGCCGCGGCGTCGGGTTCGAGCTGGCCGGGTCGCCCGGCGGCGACGTCGCGCTGGGCGGCGAGGACCTCGACGCCGCGTTCATGGACATCCTCGCCGAACACGCCGAGGCGATCGACCCCGACCGCTGGAACGAGCTGTGGGAGGCCGAGGGGCGAGTCGCCGAGCGGCACCGCACGCTGCTGCGCCGCGACGTCACCGAGGCGAAGGAGGCGCTCTCGCGGCTGCCCGCGTTCAACCTGTGGGTGCCGGGCTACGACGACGAGATCCGGGTGACCCGCCGCGAGTACGAGCGCGCCGTCGAGCCGCTGCTCGCCCGCAGCGTCGAGGAGCTGAAGGACACCATCGCGCGGGCGGGCACCACGCCGGACGCGCTCGTCGACGTCTACCTCACCGGCAGCACCAGCCGGACCCCGCGCATCAGCACGCTGCTGGCCGACCTGCTCGGGCACGTGCCGGGCATGCGCGACGACCCGAAGGCGGTCGTGGTGCTCGGCGCGCTCGCCGCCGTCGCCGGGTCGGTGAGCGCGACGATGCACGTCCGGCTGCCGGGCGCGCACGGGCACCGGCGCGGCGGGACGCCGGGCCGCGTCGTCCCGCCACCGGCACCCCCCACCCCGCCCCTGACGCCGACGGGCTTCGCCGTGCCCCAGCCGCCGGCCGACCTGTCCGAGACGATCCGGCGGCCGGCCGGCGGGGGACGGAGCAGGGAGGAGCGCACGGGGGAGGAGAGCGCGCCGACGCGCCGG
>CADCTH010000159.1 GCA_902805495.1 uncultured Actinomycetospora sp. | reverse complement strand
GGGTGTCGAGCCGACCGCCGACGTCGAGGGGCCCGCCCCGCGCGATCTGCACGCCGTCGTCGGCCGTGCACACCGACCAGAGGGCGAGGTCGTCCGCGCGTGCGTCGACGACGATCACGCGCGTGCCCGCGACCCACGCCGCGAGCTGGGTGCCCGCCCACGCCACGGCGTCGGAGAGCCAGGACGGGTCCGGCAACCCGGCGAGGCTGACGGCCTCGGTGAGGGCGGCGACGCGCTCGCGCTCGAGGTCGCCGGGGACGACCACGACGAGCTGCTCGGGGTGCCCGCCCTCGGCGCACGCGAGCGCCGCGAGGGACGCGCCGAGCTCCTCCACGTCGCCGTCGACCAGCTCCGCGTCGACGGGCCGGTGGTCCTCCTCGTCGACCCGCACCGCCGCGAGGGATGCGGGGACCGCCTCGAGCGCCAACGTCCACCGATCCACGTCTCCCCCTCCGGGTGCCTCTGTACTCCGACCAGGTGTGCTTGCACTGGTCTGTTCGGGCTACAGTAGCGCTGCGTCAGCTCCTCCCGGGATCTTCGTCCACCGAGTGAGCCGAAAGGTAGGCCGTTGGGCGATCGGACCCCGCCAGTCGGTGGCGGAGCGGGGTCGAGGCGCCGCGGTCGTGATCGTCGTGCGACGGCGGGCCCGTAGCCCCGATCCCGTTAGGCTCGCGCCCCCCGCTCCGGGAGGTGCCGTGACCGTGGACGCCGTGCGCGCCCGCGCCCACCCCGACCTGATCCCCCTCTGGCGCGGCCTCGTCGTCTACCGCGTCGTGGCGCTCGTGGCGGCCGTGGTCAACCTGGTGCGCGGGATCGACGGGTGGGCGCGCCCGGCGCTGGGGGTCGCGGTGCTCGCGGCCATGGCCGTGTGGACGGCGTCCTCGTCGTGGCGCTATCTGCGCACCGGCGACCCGGCCGCCGCCGTCGCCGACCTCGTGCTCACCGCGCTCGCCGCCGCGTCGACGCTGCTGGTGGACACCCCGGCCCGGATCGCCGGGGGCGGCGCGGTGATCACCACCGTGTGGTCGGCCGGCCCGGTGCTCGCACTGGCCATCGCGCTGGGCTGGCGCGGCGGGCTCACCGGCGCGCTGGTCACGATCGGGGTGCTGTTCGGGGTCCGGCAGGCGGTCGACACCGACCTGCTCTTCGACGCCCAGCTGCTGCTCGTCGCGGGCCTCGCGGTCGGCCTGGCCGCGGACACCATGCGCCGCTCCACCGAACGTCTCCGCGCGGCCGTCGCCCGGGAGGCGGCCACCGCCGAGCGCGAGCGCCTCGCCCGCGACATCCACGACGGCGTCCTGCAGGTGCTGGCCCTGGTGCGCCGGCGCGGCGGCGAGCTGTCCCGCGAGGAGCTCGCCCACCTCGCCGGGGAGCAGGAGGTGGCGCTGCGCCGACTCATCACGTCCACCCCCGAGGCCCGCCCGGACGGCACCGTCGACCTGTCCTCGCGTCTCGCCGGCGCCTTGCCCGCGCGCGCCTCGCTGGCCGTGCCCGCCGAACCCGTGCTGCTGTCGGCGGCCGACGCCGACGAGCTGGTGGCGGTGCTGCGCGAGGCCGCCGCGAACGCGGCGACGCACGCCGGGGCGGACGCCGGGCTGTGGGTGCTCGTCGAGGACGACGACGCCGGCGTCACCGTCAGCGTGCGCGACGACGGCGGCGGCATCCCGGAGGGGCGGTTGGACGAGGCCGCCGCGGAGGGTCACCTCGGGGTCGCGTCGTCGATGCGGGGCCGTGTCGCCGCGCTCGGCGGCACGATCAGCCTGCACACCGCGCCCGGCGAGGGCACGGAGTGGGAGATCCGCCTGCCGAGGGGAGGGGCCTGACGTGGTCCGCGTGATGGTCGTCGACGACCACCCGATCTGGCGCGAGGGCGTGGCGCGCGACCTCGCCGAGCGCGGCCTCGAGGTCGTCGCCACGGCGCCCGACGGCGCGGCCGCGGTGCGCATCGCGCCCGCGGTGCGGCCGGACGTCGTGCTGATGGACCTGCAGCTCCCGGAGCTCTCGGGCGCCGAGGCCACCGCGCGCATCCGCGCGGACCTGCCCGGGACCCGCGTGCTGGTGCTCTCGGCGAGCACCGAGCACGGCGACGTCCTGGGCGCGGTGCGGGCGGGGGCGTCGGGCTACCTGGTCAAGTCGGCCGGGCACGAGGAGCTCGTCGCCGCCGTGGAGCGCACCGCCGCGGGGCACGCCGTGTTCTCGCCCGGGCTCGCGGGTCTGGTGCTCGGCGAGTACCGGCGTCTGGAGACCACCGGGCCCGACGCGCCCGCGCTGACCCCGCGCGAGACCGAGGTGCTGCGGCTCGTGGCCAAGGGGCTGACCGCCCGGGCCATCGCGGCGCGGCTGACGCTGTCGCACCGGACGGTCGAGAACCACGTCCAGAACTCGTTGCGCAAGCTCCAGCTCACCAACCGCGTCGAGCTGACCCGGTACGCGATCGAGCAGGGTCTCGACGCGGATGACTGACATGTCTCGATTGACATGTCGTGCTGGACAGGTGGACGCTGGCCACCATGAAGAGCTCGCCCGGCCGGTTCACGATGCTGACCGCGCTGCTGTGGGACGTCGGCATCCCGCTCGTGGGCTACTACGCCCTGCACCTGCTCGGCGCGTCCGACTGGGTCGCGCTGCTCGTGGCGACGCTCGCGGCGGGCCTGCGCCTGGTGTGGGTGGCGGTGCGCCGGCGCGAGGTGACGTGGTTCGCCGCGGTGATGCTGGCGGTGTTCGGCCTCGGCCTCGCGCTGGCCTTCGTCGGGGGCGACCCGCGGTTCCTGCTGGTCAAGGACTCGTTCGGCACCGCGCTGGTGGGCCTCGTGTTCCTCGCGAGCCTGCTGTTCGGCAAGCCGCTGACGCTCTCGGCGTTCCAGACGTCGCAGCCGCGCCAGGCCGCCGAGATGGAGGAGTTCTACCGGACGATCCCGCCGGTGCGGCACACGTTCCGGCTCAGCGCCGGGGTGTGGGGCGTCGGCCTGCTGCTCGAGGCGATCGTGCGGATCCCGCTGATCTACCTGCTGCCGATCGACGTCATGGTCGGGGTGTCGGCGGCGATGATGGTGACGGTGATCGTCGTGCTGTCGATCTGGAACGGCTGGTACGGCGCCCGCACCGGCCCGAAGGCCCGCGCGTGGGCGCAGGAGCACCTGGCGGACGCCCCGTCAGCCGCCTGATCAGCCCGGCACCGTCGCGCCCATCCGCTCCAGGCTCCACAGCGCCCAGCCGTGCACGGCTTCGTACTGGCGCAGCCCGTACTCGCCGGCCAGCCGGCCGAACGGGACGGGCTCGCGGGGGTCGTGCTCGGCGTCCACCTCGTCCATCACCGGTCGGAGCTTCGCGAGCTCGGCGGCGCAGTGCTCGGCGATGCCCTCGAGCAGGCGGCGTGCGTCGTCGGGCTCGAGCGACTGGACGAGGAACATGCGCAGGACGGTCTCGTCGCGCACGGCGGTGCGCTCGGGCCAGTGCAGCATCCAGCGGCGCAGCTCGGTGCGGCCCTCGTCGGTGAGCGCGTAGCTCTTGCGCCCGCGCGGGCCGGTCTCGTCGACCACCACGAGGCCGGCCTCGGCCATCTTGCCCAGCTCGGGGTAGATGCGGCTGTGACCGGCCTGCCAGGCGTACTGCCCGATGCCGCCGTCGAAGGCCCGGGTGAGGTCGTACCCGCTGGCCGGGCCCTGGGCGAGCAGCCCCAGCAGGGCGTGGCGCAGCGACATGCGGCGACGCTACCAGTCCGCGTGGACATGTCCAGGTTGACAGGTCGCGGCACCGGGCCGACGCTGGGCGGATGACGAGCAGCCCCACCGAGATCGGTCGCCGCCCCGAGCTGGGCGGGCGCTTCGCGCCGGTGCCCGACGAGATCGACGCCGTCGACCTGTCCGTCGAGGGGACCCTCCCGCCCGAGCTCACCGGCCGCTACCTCCGCAACGGCCCGAACCGGCTGCCAGGTGAGGAGCCGGGCCACCTGTTCACCGCGCACGGAATGCTGCACGGCGTGCGGCTGCGCGACGGGCGCGCCGAGTGGTACCGCAACCGCTGGGTGCGCACGCGCGCGCTCGAGGGCCACCCCTTCATGTCCGACGCGGGCGTCGACCTCACCGCCGTCCCCGCCAACACCCACGTCATCGAGCACGCGGGGCGGCTGTTCGCGCTGGTGGAGAACGGGCTGCCCTACGAGGTGGACGGCGACCTCGCGACGATCGGGCCCTGCGACTTCGGCGGGCGCCTCACGACGGCGATGACCGCGCACCCGAAGACCGACCCGGACACCGGTGACCTGCACTTCTTCGGCTACTCGCCGTTCCCGCCCTTCCTGACCTACCACCGGCTCTCCGCGGACGGCACCGACCTCACGAGCCGTGGGGTCGACGTCGCGGGGCCGACGATGATGCACGACTTCGCGGT
This sequence comes from uncultured Actinomycetospora sp., assembly GCA_902805495.1. Classification (GTDB taxonomy): domain Bacteria; phylum Actinomycetota; class Actinomycetes; order Mycobacteriales; family Pseudonocardiaceae; genus Actinomycetospora. Next base: position 3,168 of record CADCTH010000159.1, on the reverse strand, counting down.
CACCGCCGAGCACGTCGTGTGGCTGGACCTGCCGATGACGTTCCAGTGGGAGCGGATGGCCACCGGCATGCCCTTCGGGTGGGACGAGGCGTACGGCGCGCGGCTGGGCGTCATGCGCCAGGACGACCCGGCGTGCGCGGTGACGTGGTTCGACGTCGACCCCTGCTACGTGTTCCACGTCGGCGGCGCGCACACCGACGCCGCGGGGCGCGTGGTGGTGGACGGGGCGCGCTACGCCCCGGCGGACGTCGGCGTGATGTGGGGCGGGCCCGTGCCCGGCGACCCGGCGGCCGCCGCCGCGGCGACCGGGGCCGCGCGGATGCACCGCTGGGTGCTCGACCCGCGCGACGGCTCGGTGACCGAGACCGCGCTCGAGGACCGGGGCGTCGAGTTCCCGACGCTCGACGAGTCGCGGATCGGCCGGGACGCGCGCTGGCGCTACGCGATCGCCGACCGCGGCGCGGGTGGCGAGCGGGCGGGCGCGGTGGTGAAGGTCGACGGCGACGGCACGCTGACCGCACACGAGCTGGGCCCGGACGTAGTGGCCGGCGAGGCGGTGTTCGTGCCGTCGGCGGAGCCCGGGCGCGCCGAGGACGACGGCTGGCTCCTGACGATCACGACGACGCGCGACGGCGGGGCCTCGCAGCTGCTGGTGCTCGACGCCACGGACGTCGCCGCCGCCCCGGTCGCCGCGGTCACCCTCCCCCGCGGCGTCCCCGCCGGCTTCCACGGCAGCTGGGTGCCTGACGGCACGTGAGCAGAAATCGGTGCTGCGGCACCGATTTCTGCTCACGTGCGCGCAGCGCACCTAGTTGAGGTGGGCGCGCCAGCGGCGGGCGTGGCGGTGCAGGGCGTCGGCGTCGCGCGGGAGCACCTCGGCCCAGGTGTCGAGCAGGTCGGCGGCCTCGCGGAACGCCGCGCGCCGGCCGCGGACCTCGGCCAGCTCGGCGACCTCGACCGCCGCGACCCCGGGCAGGCCCAGGCGCATGCGCAGCACCCAGCCGAGCTCGGCGAGGTCGCCCCGCGAGCGGTGGATGCCGCGCAGGTTCGTCAGCATCCGCACGAGCACCGCCTCGGTGCCGATCGGGGCGAGCAGCGCGTCGTCGAACGCGACCTCGTCGCCCAGGCCCGTGGCCTCGCGGAACCGCGCCTCGCACTGGTCGCGGGTGAGGAGCTCGCCGGTGAACGGGTCGAGGTGCAGTGGCGAGCCGACGGGGTGGACGAGGAAGTGCCCGGGCATGCCGACCGGCTCCAGCGCCACGCCCGCGCGCCGCCCGACCTCCAGGCACAGCACCGCCAGCGTGATCGGGATGCCGGTGCGACGGGCGAGCACCTCGGTCAGCGAGGAGTTGCGCGGGTCGTAGTAGTCGTCCCGGTCGCCGTGGAAGCCCTCCTCGACGAAGATCCGGCGGACGAGGTCGTCGAGCCCGCGGACGCCCGCGGCGAGCCGGTCGATCTCGGCGTGCGCCGCGTCGAGGTCGGCGACCGGGTCGGCGGCGCGGGCGATCTCGAGCACGGCGTCGAGCAGCTCCGGCTCGCCGCCGTCGACGAGCGCCAGGAACCGCTCCACGGCGTCGTCGACGGCCGCTCGCCGGGCCGCGTCGTCCTCCACGCGGGGCAGTGTGCCCTGCCCGGGCGCGCGGCGCCGGACGCAGCTCAGGCCGGTGATCGGGCGGGTGGTCAGGCGGGCGAGGCCACCGCCCCCGTGTCCCGCGACCAGGTCAGGCGCCCGCGCTCGAAGTCCTGCTGGCGACCGTTCGGCACGTCGTACTCCGCGCTCGTGGGGTAGCCCAGCGGCGAGGCCTCGCCGCCGGCGGCCCGCCACTGCCCGGCGATCGCCCCGGTGACCGGCCACGCCCCGGTGCGCGGCGACCAGACGACCGTCCCGTGCTCGAAGTCGGTGCTGCGCCCGGCGCCGTCGGCGGTCGGCGACTCGACGCGGACCGGCTCGCCGAGCGCGGCCCGGCCGGCCGACCAGGCGGTGCGGACGTCGGTCGCCGACTGGTCGATCAGCTGCTGCACCCGGGCCCGCAGCGGCTCGAGCTGCGCGTAGCCCGCGTCGCCCGGGCAGGACGTGTTGCCGACGTCGCGGTGCGCGAACAGCGCGGGGACGGTGGTCGTCTGGCCCTTGGGGAAGCGCGAGGTGCCGCCCCCGGCGGAGGTGAGCTGGACCTGCTGGCGCGGGTCGCGGTAGAGCCCGCCGAGCTTCCAGGCCGCGAGCGCGGAGACGGAGTTCAGCGTCGCCGGGGTCGGCGGGGTCGTCGCCGTGTTGCCCATCATCGCGATGCCGAAGGTCTCGCGGTTGAACCCGCCGGAGTGCGCGGCCACCACGGCCCGGTCCAGGCCGCCGGCGCGCCCCTCGAAGATCGTGCCGTACCTGTCGACCAGCGCGTTGTAGCCGATGTCGCCCCAGCCCTGGGTGCGCGCGTGGTAGGCGTAGATCGCCCGGACGATCTTGGGCGAGTCGGCCGCCCCGTAGTCGTTCGATTCGCTGGTGTGGTGGATGGTCACGGCCTTCACCGTCGGCGTCGTCTCCGGCGGCCAGCTCATCATCGACTCGTCGGCGCCCCACTGCGCCCGCGTGACGTACGTCGGCGCCGCGGGCCCGCGGGCCGCGCCCATCGCCCCGATGGCGTCGTCGTTGCTGCCCAGGCCGGGGTCGAGGCGCACGACCTGCACCTCGTCGGTCACCGGCTGACCGGCGCGCATCGCGCGGACCTCCACCGCCGTCCGGTCGCCGACCCAGATCGGGTCGGTGCCGCCGCGCTGCGGGGCGACGCTGGGCGCCGGGGTGTCGCGCTCGCTGCCGCTGGGGTCGAGGTCGGTCCACGTGCCCCAGGTGCCGGCGGCGTCGGTGGAGCGCAGCGCCACCGAGTCCGGCGCCGCGCCCGTCCACGTGACGGCGACGAGCCGCAGTGGCGCGGGGCTGTGCGCCTGCCGCGCTCCCTGGACGTCGCGGGCGCCCGGTGCGTAGGTCACCGGCTCGATGCCGGTGGCGATGGGCTGGGCGGGTGGCAGGCCGGCCGGCGGCATGACGGCGTGCGCCGGGTCGAGCTGGCTGACGCCGCCGCCCACGACGGGGTCGGCAGGCGCCGCCGGGTCCGCGAGGGCGGGTCCGCCGGGCAGCACCAGGGTTGCCGCCGCGACCAGCCCCACGACACGGAACGT
>CADCTH010000158.1 GCA_902805495.1 uncultured Actinomycetospora sp. | reverse complement strand
GCGCGATGGTGGGCGTGCGGTGCACGTGCGCGGGCACCACGAGGCGCGCCTCGCCCGGCGCGAACCCGACAGCGCCCACCACCAGCGGGTCGGGATGTCCCGCGGCCCGCTCGGCGGCGAGCGTCGCGGCGGCCGCGGCCTCGACCGCGCCCGGCGCGGCGTCCGGGACGCGGGTGCGCACACCGGCGGTCCGCAGCGTCACCTCGCGCGTGGAGAAGAGGAACGCGCCCGGGCCGGAGCCCGGGCCCGGCGGGACGTCGACCGACACGTCGGGCAACGACTCCTCCCGGGTGCGCTCGAGCTCCGGGCCGGCGCTGGTCGGGGTGCGGGTCATCGGGGTCCTCTCACGGTGCGTGCCGATCGGTGTGGTCGGGGCGTGCGGGGACGGATGTGGTGGCCTCGGGGTGAAGCTCGTGGTGGTGGTGGTGGTGGACGGCGGTCAGGGTCCGAGCGAGGCGCCCCCGTCGACGTAGACGGTCTGCAGCGTCACGTGCCGGGCGGCGTCGGAGGCGAGGAAAGCGACCACCTCGGCCACGTCCTCGGGCGCGGCGACCCGGCCCAGCGGGATGCCCGTCTTGAAGGTCTCCGACGACCCGCGCACCAGCCCGGCGTGGTCGGCCGGCAGGTCGCCCATCGCGTCCAGCATCGCGGTGTCGGTCGAGCCGGGGCACACGACGTTGGCGCGCACGCCCTGCTCGGCCAGCTCGAGGCCCAGGCAGCGGGTGAGCGCGACGGCGGCCGCCTTCGACGCGGCGTAGGCGGCCATGCCGATGCGGGGCACGCCGGCGGCGTTGGAGGCGACCGTGACCACCGACCCTCCCCCGCGCTCGGCCAGGCGGGCGCCCACGGCGCGGCAGGCGTGCATGACGCCGGTGGTGTTGACGTCGAAGCACCGGCGCCACTCCGTGTCGTCGATCTCGGTGACGCGCCCGACGTGCAGCACCCCGGCCACGTTGGCCAGCGTCGCCAGCGGCCCGAGCGCGTCCTCGGCCGCCGCGACCGCCTTCTCCACCGCGCCGGCGTCGGTGACGTCGGCCGGCACCGCCACCGCGCTCCCGCCGCGGGCGCGCAGCTCCGCGACGACGGCCTCGAGGGCGTCGGCGTCGCGGTCGAGCAGGGCCACCGGCGCGCCCGCGTCCACGAGAAGGCGGCAGACCGCGGCCCCGATGCCCCCGGCGGCGCCGGTGACCAGCGCGGGACCGGACCCACTGGTCGAGCTCCGCTGCGCTCCGTCTCCCGTCACGGCGTGACCACCCCCGGGTCACCCCAGCCCGGCCCCAGCGTCGCCGGCTCGCCGGGGCCGTCGTGGTCGACGTCCAGCTCCGGGGCGGGCCGGCGGTGGCCCAGCACCGAGTCGAGGATCTCGCCGGCGCGCACCGCGGTGGTCGACAGCAGCGTCGAGCTGATCCCGTGGGTGTGCTCGGTGGGCCCCTGCAGGTAGACCCCGGCGCGCAGCGGCTCGATGGTGTGCAGCCGGTAGTCGCGCTCGACCAGCAGCTCGCCGTCCTGCGCCCGCCGGCACCAGGCGCCGACGTCACCGAGCAGGCCGCTCGGGTCGATCGGCCGGTAGCCGGTGGCGTAGACGACGACGTCGGTGCTGATCGTCCGGGTCTGCCCGGTGGGCAGGAACTGGATGTCGACCTCGACGTCGGGGCCGTCGGCGCCCGGGCCGGGACCGTCCCCGTCGGTGTCGGGCTCGGGCGCGCGCACCGCCGACACCCGGCAGGCCCCGTGGACGTGCAGACGCTGCCGGCCGCGGACCTTCTCCTGGTACTCGCGCTGGTAGAGGTCGGCGATCAGCTCCGGGTCCACCACCGAGTAGTTGGTGTTGGCGTGGTAGTCCATGAGCATCTGCTTGACCTCGCCGGGGGCGGCGAAGAAGTGGTCCACGGCCTCCGGGTCGAAGATCCGGTTGGCGAACGACGTGTCGTCGGCCGGGCTGTAGCCGTAGCGGGAGAACACGGAGTGGACCTCGGCGGCGTCCTCGCGGTCGTGCAGGTAGGCCGTCGCCTCGGCCGCGCTCTGCCCCGCCCCGACGACGACGAAGCGCCGGCTGCGCTCCGCGGCGGGCGCCAGGTCGGCCAGCCGCGGCAGCAGCTCGCTGTTGTGCCAGACGCGGTGACCGCGCTGCACGCCGGGCGGCAGCCACGGCACGAGACCGGTGGCGAGCACGAGGTTGCGGGTGCGCACGACCCGCGCGTCGGACCCCTCACCGCGGGCGTCGCGCAGGACGACGTCGAGCTCCTCGACCTCGCCGTCGGGGCCGGTGACGGCGTGCACCGCGACCGCCCGCGTCCCGTACGACACGAGGTGGCGGACGTCGGCCGCGCACCACTCGAGGTAGTCGTGGAACTCGACCCGCGACGGGAACATCGTCTTCGTGTTGATGAAGTCGGCGAGGCGCCCCTGGCCCTGCAGGTAGCTCAGGAACGAGCGCGGGCTCGTGGGGTCCCGCATCGTCACCAGGTCCTTGAGGAAGGACACCTGCATGGTCGCGCCCTCGAGCAGCATGCCGCGGTGCCAGCCGAAGGCCGCCTGCTGCTCGACGAACGCGGCGCGCAGGCGCGCGGTCCCGGGCGAGCGCTCGTTGTGCTCCTGCACCGCGAGGGCCAGGGCCAGGTTCGACGGACCGAACCCCACGCCGAGGACGTCGACGACGTCCACCGCGGAGCTCGTCGGGCTCGTGCTGTCGGGACCGGAGTGCCCCGGCTCGCGAGTCATCGCTCTCCTCGGACATCGGCGTGATCGTTTCCTACCGTTAGGGCACCCTAACCTAAGCCGGAGGCGGCGGCGAGGACGATGTCGGCCCGCCCACACCGGACCGTCATCGCCCGGCCACGAGGCGTCGCCGACCCGACCTCCGGAGAGCTGTGATCGCTGTCACGCATCAGCTAGCGTCTGGATCGACCTGCACACCAGGCAGCGCCGACCCGTCGTCGCTGACGAGAAGGAGCGACGCCATGACGGACCCCGCGAGCGACGCGCCCGGCCCGGTCTTCCGCCTCATCTACAGCAGCCACCTGCGCATCCCCGCCCACCAGCGCAAGGCGGAGCTCGGCGCGATCTTCAGCACGGCGCGCTCGAAGAACACCAAGGCGGGCGTCACCGGGGCCCTGCTGGTGTGGCACGACCACGTCGTCCAGGCGCTGGAGGGCGACGAGACCGTGGTCCGCGACCTGTACTCCACGATCTACGAGGACATCCGCCACGAGCGGGTCACGATCCTCGAGGCCACCACGGTGCCCGAGCGCGTGTTCGGCCGCTGGTCCATGGCGCGCGTCTCGGACGACGAGGACCAGCCCGACATCCCCCTGCTCATGAACCGCGACAAGGGCGGCATCTCCCCCGCCGCGCCGCGCCCCACCACCCCCGAGCAGGACGAGGTCATCGCGACCATGCGTGAGTACGCTCGCGCCTCCGCGCAGCCTGCCTGAGACCCGGTACCCGACCGCGACTCACGGGCCCGACCAGCCCGGCCGTACGGGATGATCGGGCGCGATGAGCGACCTCTCGACCGGCCTGCCGCTCACCGGCGAGCGCACGGTGCCCGGCCTGGACGTGGAGAACTACTGGTTCCGGCGGCACGAGGCGGTCTACCTCGCCCTGGCGCCGGAGTGCGCGGGCGCGGTGGTGCTCGACGCCGGGGTCGGCGAGGGCTACGGGGCGGCGCTGCTGGCCCGCGCGGCGCGGCGGGTCGTCGGTCTCGAGCTGGACCCGGCGGTGGCCGCGCACGTCAGCGGGCGGTACCCCGCGGTCTCGACGGTGCGCGCGGACCTGCAGGCCTTCCCGGTCGGCGACGGCGCCGTCGACACGGTGGTCAACCTCCAGGTCATCGAGCACCTCTGGGACCAGCCCGGCTTCCTCGCCGAGTGCGCGCGGGTGCTGCGCCCCGGCGGGCGGCTGCTCTGCGCGACGCCCAACCGGCTCACCTTCTCCCCCGGTGCCGGGCCCGACGACCGCCCGCTCAACCCGTTCCACACCCGCGAGCTGACGGCGGCGGAGCTCGCGGCGCTCGTCGCCGACGCGGGCCTGGCGGTGGCGTCGCTGGTCGGGCTGCACCACGGCCCGGGCCTGCGCGACGTCGACGCCCGCCACGGCGGTTCGGTGATCGACGCGCAGATCGCGCTGGCGCTGTCCGGGGAGCCCTGGCCCGATCAGCTCGCCGCCGACGTCGCGGGCGTGACGGCCGGCGACTTCGTCCTCCGGGCCGACGACCTCGACGCCTCGCTGGACCTGCTGGTCACCGCGGTACGGCCGCGCTGAGAGACTCGGGCGCGCTGTCGGGGGCGACGAGAGGGGCCTGCTTGTCGAGGGAACCGGTGGGCACGTTCTGCCTGGTCCTGCACTCGCACCTGCCGTGGCTGCTGCGCCACGGCACCTGGCCGGTCGGTGAGGACTGGCTCTACCAGGCGTGGGCGCACTCGTACCTGCCCGTCGTCGAGGTCCTCGAGCGCCTGGCCGCGCGCGGGCGGCGCGACGTCCTCACCCTCGGCGTGACGCCCGTGCTCGCCGCGCAGCTCGACCACCCCGTGGCGCTGCGGGCGTTCCACACGTGGCTGGGCGACTGGCAGCTGCGCGCGCACGAGGCATCACGGCGCACCGCCACCGCTGCGCTGGCCACCCGCGAGCACCGCGCCGCCGCCCACGCCCTGGAGACCTTCGAGCGCGACTGGCGCCACGGGGCGTCGCCGGTCCTGCGGCGGCTCGTCGACGGCGACGTGGTCGAGCTGCTCGGCGGCCCGGCGACCCACCCGTTCGCGCCGCTGCTGCCGGGTCGCGTGCGCCGCTTCCTGCTCGACGCGGGGCTGCTCGACACCGCGCGGCGCCTCGGGGCGCGGCCCGGCGGCATCTGGGCGCCCGAGTGCGGCTACGCGCCCGGGCTCGAGCAGGACTACGCGGCGGCGGGCGTCGAGCGCTTCCTCGTCGACGGTCCGGCGCTGCGCGGCGACACCGCGGCGGCGCACCCCGTCGAGGGCACCGACGTCGTCGCCTTCGCGCGCGACCTCGACGTCACCTACCGGGTCTGGTCGCCGCGCGCGGGCTACCCCGGCGGGTCCGACTACCGCGACTTCCACACCTTCGACCACGCCACCGGCCTCAAGCCCGCGCGCGTCACCGGCCGCCGCGTGGCCCCCGGCGACAAGTTGCCCTGGGACCCCTCGCGCGCGGCGGCGGCCGTCGCCCGGGACGCCGCGGACTTCGTCGGCATCGTGCGGTCGCGCCTGGAGGAGCTGCGCACCCGGCGCGGGCGCCCCGGGCTCGTGGTGTCGGCCTTCGACACCGAGCTGTTCGGGCACTGGTGGCACGAGGGTCCGGCGTGGCTCGAGGCCGTGCTCACCGCGCTGCCCGACGCCGGGGTGCGGGTGACGACGCTGCGCGGGGCGGTCGAAGCCGGCCACGTCGAGGAGCCCGTGGTGCTTCCGGCGTCGTCGTGGGGGTCGGGCAAGGACTGGCGGGTGTGGGACGGGCTCGCGGTGCGCGACCTGGTGGCCGACAACGCCGACGTCGCCGCCCGGCTGCTCGCGGCGGTCGACGGGGCGCCGCGTACGGCGGGGCGCGACGCCACCCTCGACGTCCTGGCCACCCAGGCCGCGCTGGCGCTGTCCAGCGACTGGGCGTTCATGGTCACCAAGGACTCCGCCGCGCACTACGCCCGTCGCCGCGCCGCCGAGCACCGCGACCGCGTCCGTGAGCTGACCGACCTCCTGCCCGCCGGCCGGCACGACCTCGCGGCGTCCCGGGCCTGCGAGTTCGCCGCCCAGGACGACGTGTTCGGGCTCCTCGACGCCCGCGCGCTCCGTGCCCGCGTGCCTGGCGACCGGCGTCACATCGCCCCGAGCTACTCCGGAGTAGGGTCGCGCGCCTGAATGCCAGCGTGGGGGGCCACGCTGGCGAATCCGACACAGCACGCCGATAGGGTCAGGAAAGCCACCTCGATCATGGCGGGGAGGGACCGCGCGTGCGGGTGCTGATGCTGTCGTGGGAGTACCCGCCCGTGGTGGTCGGCGGCCTGGGACGCCACGTCCACGCGCTCTCGGTCGCGCTCGCCGACGCCGGGCACGACGTCGTCGTCGTCGCCCGCCACCCCGCCGGCACCGACGCCGAGACCCACCCGACGACGCTCGAGCACGTCGAGGGCGTCCGGGTCCTGCGCGTCGCCGAGGACCCCCCGCACCTGGAGTTCGTCCGCGACCTCGTGGCGTGGACGCTCGGGCTCGGCCACGCCATGCTCCGCGCCGCCGCGACCTTGCTGCGCGGCTGGACCCCCGACGTCGTCCACGCCCACGACTGGCTCGTCGCCCACGGCGCGATCGGGCTCGCCGACCTCACCGGCGCCCCGCTCGTCGCGACGATCCACGCCACCGAGGCCGGGCGTCACGGCGGTTGGCTCTCCCAGCCGCTCAACCAGCAGGTGCACTCCGTGGAGTGGTGGCTCGCCCGCCGCGCGGACGCCGTCGTCACCTGCTCGCAGGCCATGCGCGCCGAGGTCTCGGGGCTCTTCGACCTCGACGCCGACACCGTCGCGGTCGTCCACAACGGCATCGACCCGCAGGGGTGGCCACTACCCCGGATCGAGCCGGGCGGCCCCCCGACCCTGCTCTACCTCGGCCGCCTCGAGTGGGAGAAGGGCGTGCACGACCTCGTCGCCGCCCTCCCGGCGATCCGCCGCGCGCACCCGGGGACCCGGTTGCTCGTCGCCGGCACCGGATCGTGCAGCGACTGGCTCGCCGAGCGGGCGCGCGCGGCGCGGGTGCGGCGCTCGGTGCGGCTGCTCGGGCACGTCGACGACGCCACCCTGCGCGACCTGCTCGCCAGCGCCGACGCCGCGGTGCTGCCCAGCCGCTACGAGCCGTTCGGCATCACCGCGCTCGAGGCCGCGGCCGCCGGCGCGCCACTGGTCGCGTCCCGCGCCGGGGGGCTCGGCGAGGTCGTGGTGGACGGGGTGACGGGCCTGTCGTTCGCGCACGGCGACGTGCCGGGTCTCGCCGTCGCCGTCGCGCGCCGCCTCGACGACCCGGCGGCCGCGCGCACCCGCGCCGACGCCGCCCGGGCCCGGCTCGTCACCGACTTCGCCTGGCCCGCCATCGCCGCCGAGACCGCCGCGCTCGTCGGCGCCGTGCGCCCCGGTCCCCCGCTCCCCCTCGGCCGCCCCAAGATCCCGACGGGCAACATCTTCGGCACGTGAGCGATCCTGGGGCCCATAGGCCCAGAGATCGCTCACGTACGGCGCGCCGGCTCCCCCGCCGACGTCCCCGGCGCGCCGTCCGGTCCCACGGCCTGGTTCGCCGCGAGCGCCGTCTTGCGCGCGATGTCGGCGAGCGCCTCGCGCTGGGCCGCCGCGGCCTCCCAATCGGCCATGCGGTCGCGCACCACGCGTGCCGGCGCGCCGACGGCCACGGCATGGTCGGGGACCTCGCCGCCGCCCACCGCCTTCGCGCCCAGCCCGTC
>CADCTH010000157.1 GCA_902805495.1 uncultured Actinomycetospora sp. | reverse complement strand
TCTGTCACGGCCTGCAGCGGGAGCTACGTCCGCTCGGACATCCGCGCGAAGGCCCAGAACCCCGCCGTCGCGTCGACGGCGTCGCCCGGCACCGTCCAGCGGTGCGGGAACCCCTCCAGCGGCCGGACGACGATGCTGCTGCCGGGCGCCGCCTCGGCGATGGTCGGCACGGGCCGCAGGTACGCCGACAGCCGCTGCGACCACGGCGTCCCCTCGAACGGCACGGCCGTGTCACGGGTGCCGTGCAGGTGCAGCGCCCGGATCGGGCCCTCGCAGCGCGGCACCTCGAGCGTGCCGCTCAGCACCCCGACCGAGTCGACGAGCTCGGGCCGGGCGCACGCGAAGCGGTAGGCCATCATCCCGCCGTTGCTGAAGCCGACCACCGCGACCCGGCCGGCGCCGCGCGCCCGCAGGTCGGCGACGACGTCCTCGAGGAAGGCGACGTCGTCGACCTCCTGGACGACCGCCTCCCCGCAGCACAGCCCGGCGTTGAACGAGCGCTTGATGCCCGAGGGGTAGGCGACCAGGACCCCGTCGCGGTCGGCCAGCGCGTCGAAGCCGGTGCTCGCCGCGGCGTCCGCCGGGCCGGTGCGCAACCCGTGCAGGACCACCATGACCGGTCGCCCGGTGACGACCTCCGGGTCGTCCCGCACCTGCGCCGGCACGTGCAGGACGTACGACCGGCCGCTGTCGAGCACGACCCGCTCACCCGTGGGCGCCGGCGGCTCGGGAGCGGGGGTGGCCGTCGCGACGGCGGTGCCGGCGAGCAGGACCGCGAGGGCCGCTGCCGCGACGACCGCCCGTGGCCCTGCGTGCGTGCCGCCTGACCGCCCGCTCATCGGGCCCAGTCTCACACGCATCCCGGCGCGACCGGGCGATCATTGCTGTGACACCCCTGGGCGGGCCGGGCAGCGAACCCTCACCCGTTCGCAGCCGCGAGGCCCACCGCGCGCCGGACCGCCGAGCCGCGGCCGCCGCGGGTAGCGTCCGCGGACCATGGCGACCGTCGCGTGGACCAGCACGACGGTGCACGGGCACGCGGTGTCGTACGGCGAGGCGGGCGCGGCACCGGAGGAGCCCGAGCGTCCCGTCGTGCTGCTGGTGCACGGCATCGCCTCCCGCGGTCAGCAGTGGGAGCCGGTGATGGCCGAGCTGGGCGACAGCGCGCACGTCGTCGCGCCGGACCTGCTCGGGCACGGGTCGTCGGCCAAGCCGCGCGGCGACTACTCCCTCGGCGCCCACGCCAACGGCCTGCGCGACCTGCTCGCCGCGCTCGGCCACGACCGGGTCACCGTCGTCGGCCACTCGCTCGGCGGCGGCATCGCCATGCAGTTCGCCTACCAGTTCCCCGAGCGGGTCGAGCGCCTGGCGCTCATCGGCGCCGGCGGGCTCGGCAAGGAGGTCACCCCTCTGCTGAGGGCGGCCACCCTGCCCGGCGCGGAGCTCGTGCTGCCCGTGCTCACCGCGCCGTGGCTGCGGCGCGGCGCCAGCTCGCTCGGCGGCCTGCTGAGCAGGGCGCGCATCCCGCTGCCGGCGGTCGTGCAGGAGGCCGTCGTGGGCTTCGGCGCGATGGGCGACCCGGGCGCCCGGGCGGCGTTCGTCCACACGGCCCGCAGCGTCGTCGACCCCTTCGGGCAGCGGGTCGACGCCCGCGACCGGCTGCACGTCACGGCGCACCTGCCGCTGCTGGTGGTCTGGGGCCGCCGCGACGCCGTCATCCCCGTCTCCCACGGCACGGCGCTCGCGGCCGCGGTCCCGGGCTCGCGGCTGGAGGTGTTCGAGCAGTCCGGCCACTTCCCCCACCTCACCGAGCCGCACCGCCTGGCCCGGCTGCTGGCCGACTGGCTGGCCACGACGCCGGTGGCACCGGCCGCCGAGTAGCGTCCGCGGGATGAAGCCTCTCTACACCGCCGTGTCGACCGCTCGTGGGGGACGGGAGGGCGAGGTCACCAGTGACGACGGCGTCCTCGACCTCGCGCTGAGGCACCCGAAGGAGCTCGGCGGCCCCGAGGGCGACTTCACCAACCCCGAGCAGCTGTTCGCGGCGGGCTACGCCGCCTGCTTCCACTCCGCGCTCAAGCGCGTCGCCAAGGACCGTGGGCTCGACATCGAGCCGTCGGAGATCACCGCGAAGGTGACCCTGGGGATGGGTGACGACAAGGCGTTCGGCCTGGCCGTGACGCTCATGGGCGCCCTGCCGACGCTCGACCCGCCGCAGGGCGACGAGCTCATGCAGGCCGCCCACCAGGTCTGCCCCTACAGTCGCGCCACCCGCGGCAACATCGAGGTCACGCTCGAGCTGGCGCCGGCCCCGGGGGCCTAGCCCTTCACGACCTCGCCCTTGCCGACGACGACGATGCCGTTGTCGGTGACGGTCCAGCCGCGCGAGCGGTCGTGCACGGGGTCGACGCCCAGCGTCGCCCCGGGCTCGACCACGACGTTCTTGTCGAGGATCGCGTTGCGCACCACCGCGCCGCGACCGATGTTGACGTTGTCCATGAGGACGCTCGCCTGCACCTCCGAGCCGGAGTTGACCCGGGCGCCGGGCGAGACGACCGAGCGGCGCACGCGTCCGCCGGAGACGATGACGCCCTGGCTGACGAGCGAGTCGACCGCCTGCCCGATCCGGCCGGCCTCCTCGAAGACGAACTTCGCGGGCGGCAGCGCCGGCGCGTGGGTGAGGATCGGCCACTGCCGGTTGTAGAGGTTGAAGATCGGGTGGATCGA
>CADCTH010000156.1 GCA_902805495.1 uncultured Actinomycetospora sp. | reverse complement strand
TGCGCAGGCCGAGGAACGTCGCCCCCTGCACCAGCGCCACCGCCACGCCCAGCGCCGCCCCGAGCAGCGCCGGCCCGCCGACGAGCGGGGCCAGCGAGCGCCCGAGCCCCGAGCCCACGACCTCGCCGTCGGGGCCGAGCGCGAGCCCGGTGCCCAGGACGCCCAGCACCGCGCCCCAGAGCGCCGCGACGGCCAGCGACGAACCCGCGAGCACGGCGTCGCAGACGGCGCGCCAGCGCGCGGTGCCACCCTTGCCGCGGAACTCCAGGGCCACCCCGCGGGCGGCCAGCGCCAGCAGGACCAGCACGAACGGGAGGTAGAGCCCGCTCATCAGCGCCGCGTACCAGTCGGGGAAGGCCGCGAAGGTCACCCCGACCGCGGCCACGAGCCAGACCTCGTTGCCGTCCCACACCGGGCCGATCGTCGTCACGCCGGCGCCGCGCTCGTGGTCGTCGCGGCCGAGCACGCCCGCGAGCACGCCGACGCCGAAGTCGAAGCCCTCGAGCACGAAGAACAGCACCCAGCAGGTGACCGCCAGGGCGAACCAGAGGGTGGGCAGGTCCATCACGGGCTCCTAGGACGCGCTGGTACGAGCTAGTACGACGGGACGAGGACGCGCTCGGGCTCGTCGCCGGCGTCCTCGGCCGGCGCGGGGTCGTCGCCCGCCGTGCGCGCCACCCGCAGCACCAGGCGCACCCAGACCACGGCCAGCACGCCGTAGACCAGCGCGAACCCGGCGAGCGAGGCGGTGATCTCGCCGGCGGTCAGGCCCGGCGAGACGCCGTCGGCGGTGCGGAACAGGCCGAACACGAGCCAGGGCTGGCGGGCGCTCTCGGTGAACAGCCAGCCCGCGGTCGCCGCCAGCGCGGGCAGCACCGGCACCGCCCACAGGCCACGCAGCAGCCACCGGTCGGCGAGCCCGGACAGCCCCGCGCCGGGCTGGAGCGAGCGCCCCTTCCGCGTCCGCCACAGCACCCACGCGCCGACGGCCGCCGCGAGCACCCCGAAGCCGATCATGAGCCGGAAGCTCCAGTAGGCGACGGGCACCACGGGCACGTACTCGCCGGGGCCGAACTGCGCGACGTACTGCGCCTGCAGGTCGTCGATGCCCTGGACGGTCGCGGTCGGGTCGCCCTTGACGAGGAACGACAGCAGCCACGGCACGTCGAGCGAGAAGAACGGCTCCTTCTGCCCCGGCGCCCCCACCGCGAACAGCGAGAACGGCGCCCCGGACTGCGTGGCGTACAGCGCCTCGGCGGCGGCCATCTTCATCGGCTGCACCGCGGTGATGACCTTGCCGAGCGCGTCGCCGGTCAGCGCGACGGCCGTGCCGGCGACGAGCGTCGTCCACGCCCCCGCGCGGGCGAGCAGGCGCCAGCGGCCGTCCGGGTCACCCCCGGGCGCACGCCAGGCCCGGAACGCGCCGATCGCCAGCAGGAGCGCACCGCCGCCGGCGAAGGCCCCGGCGATCGTGTGCGGGAAGGCGGCGAGCACCACCGGGTTGGTCAGCAGGTCGGTGAAGTCGCCCAGCCGCGCCCGGCCGGTCTCGGGGTCGAGCGTGTAGGCCACCGGGTTCTGCATGAACGCGTTGGCGGCGAGGATGACGTAGGCGGAGATCAGCGTCCCCACGGCGACGACCCAGATCGTCGCGAGGTGCAGCGCGGGCCGCAGCCGGCCGGCCCCGAACCACCACAGCCCCAGGAACGTGGCCTCGAGGAAGAACGCGAGCATGCCCTCGACCGCGAGCGTCGGCCCGAAGACGTCGCCGTAGAAGCGGGCGAACGCCGACCACGAGAGCCCGAACTGGAACTCCTGGACGAGCCCCGTGACGATCCCGACCGCGAAGGTGATCATCAGCAGCTTGCCGGCGACGAGCGTCAGTCGCTGCCACCGGACGTCCCCCGTGCGGTCGTCCGCCTCCGGCGCAGCAGCTCCGCTCCGCTTCGTGCTGCGGTGGGCGAACGTCTGCAGCACCGCCGTCAGCGTCGCCAGGCTGATCGACAGCGGGACGAACAGGTAGTGGTACACGGTCACGACGGCGAACTGCAGTCGGGACAGCTCCAGGGCGGTCATCGTCGACCTCCTACCTACGACACGACGTCGTATCTACGACCAAGCGTAGTACGACGGCTTGCGTTGGCAAGGGGAACCTTGGCTAGACTGCGTCACGTGGCCTTGGGTGAGCTGGAGCGCGCGGTGATGGCGCGGCTGTGGGCCGCTCCCGGCCCGCTGACCGTCCGGGAAGTGCACGAGCAGCTGGAACGCGAGCTGGCGTACACCACGGTGATGACCGTGCTGGGCCGTCTGGCCAAGAAGGGCGTGGTCCGCCAGGAGCGCGACGGCAAGGCGTACCGCTACGCGGCGGCCGCCACGCGCGAGCAGATGGCGGCGGAGCTGATGCTCGACGCGCTCGGCGACGTCGGCGAGGACCGCACGGCGGCGCTGGTCGCGTTCGTCGACCGCGTGGGCCCCGAGGAGGCGGCCGCCCTGCGGGCCGCGCTGCTGAACGGTCGCCAGGAGGTGCCGGCGCCCCGCACGGGCCCGGAGAACGCCGACGCCCCGCCCCCCGAGTCGTGATCTCGGCCGCGCCGGGCCCAGACTGACCGACCATGGCCTCGGTGTGGCTGGCCGTGCTGGCCCTCGCGCTGGCCGGCCCCGTCCCCTCGGGGCTCGCGCGCGCCCGCTGGCCCCAGCGCGTGCCGCGCGCCGCGATCGTCCTGTGGCAGGCGATCGCCGTGGCCGCCGTGCTCGCGGCCGTGGGCAGCGCGCTCGCCGCCCCCGAGGAGCTGCTGCGCGCGCTCGACCCCGAGGACCGCGAGGGCCTGCCGATGGTCGTCGCCGTGGTCGTCGCCGCCACGCTCGCCGGCCTGATCGTTCTGCGGCTGTTCGGGGTGCTCGCCATGCTCGCCGTGCGCACGCGCCGGCGCCGGGCCCGCCACCGCGACATGGTCGACCTGCTCGACCGCGCCGAGCGCAGCGCCCGCGTCGGGTCGTCGGGAGCGCGCGCCGTGCTGCGGGTGCTCGACGGGGCCGTGCCGTTCGCCTACTGCGTGCCCGGGCGCGCCCCGCGGGTGGTGATCACCGAGGCCGCCCTCGACACGCTCGACCACGACGAGCTGCGCGCCGTCCTCGCCCACGAGCAGGCCCACCTCGACGCCCGCCACGACCTCGTCCGCGAGGGCTTCGTCGCCCTCCACCAGGCATTCCCCGTGCTCGTGCGCAGCCGCCAGGCCCGCGACGTCGTCGGGCTGCTGCTGGAGATGCTCGCCGACGACGCCGCCCGCCACCGCTGCTCCGACGAGGCCATGGCCGGTGCGCTCGAGGCGTTCGTGCCGGCCGGCGCCACCGAGCTCGTCGCCCGCCTCGAGCGCGTCCGCGCCCGCCGGTGCGGCGGCCGGGCCCTCGCGACCGGGACCTACCTCGCCGCCGCGGCCGTCGTCGTCGTGCCGACCGTCGCCGTCGTCATCCCCTGGCTCGCGGTGGCCCTGCCCGCCGCGGGGGTGCTGCGGTGACGACTCAGCCCCGCACCGACGACACGACCTCGTCCGCCGCGGCGTAGGGGTCCAGCTCGCCGGCGACGACCCGCCCGGCGAGCTCGCCCAGGGCCGATCCGGATCCCAGGCGGCCCGACAGCTCGCGGATGCGCGCGCGCAGATCGGCCAGCGCGATGGCCTCGATCTCGGCGCGGGCGCGGCGCCGGGGCCCTTCGCCGAGGCGGTCGTGGTCGGCCATCCAGGCGCGGTGGTCGTCGAGGGCGGTGACGAGGTCGTCGATCCCGGTGCCCGCGGAGGCGACGGTGCGCACCACCGGCGGGCGCCACGACGGCCCGCCCACCTCGCGCCGGTTGAGCGACATCATGTGCTGCAGCTCGCGCACGGTGGCGTCCGCGCCGTCGCGGTCGGCCTTGTTCACCGCGAAGACGTCGGCCACCTCGAGGATGCCGGCCTTCGCCGCCTGCACGCCGTCGCCCATGCCGGGGGCCAGGAGCACCACCGTCGTGTCGGCCAGCGCGACGACCTCGACCTCCGACTGGCCCACACCGACCGTCTCGACGAGGACGACGTCACACCCGGCGGCGTCGAGCACCCGCAGCGCCTGGGGCGTCGCCGCCGCGAGCCCGCCGAGGTGCCCGCGCGTGGCCATCGACCGGATGAACACCCCGGGGTCGGTGGCGTGCTCGCCCATCCGCACGCGGTCGCCCAGCAGCGCGCCGCCGGAGAAGGGGGAGCTGGGGTCGACGGCGAGCACGCCGACGCGGCGCCCGTCGGCGCGCAGGGCCGTGACCAGCGCGGACGTGGTGGTCGACTTGCCCACCCCGGGCGAGCCGGTGAGGCCCACCACCCGGGCGCGTCCGGTGTGCGGGGCCAGCGCGGCGGCCAGCTCGCGCAGGCGCGGACTGCCGTCCTCCACCAGCGAGATCAACCGCCCCACGGCCCGGGGCACGCCCTCGCGCGCGTCGGCGACCAGCCGGTCCAGATCCACGGCCGGCACGCTACCCATCGGGCGATGGTGCTCTCCGTCACTGCCCAGGCAGAGCGATTCAGATGGTTAAGGTGCCCGGCATGGCATCCGACGGGGCTTCCGACGACCTGGCCGCCAGCGGGATCACCACGATCGACCACGTGGGCATCGCCGTGCCCGACCTCGACGCCGCGATCACCTGGTACGCGGACAACCTCGGGCTCGTGGCCACGCACCAGGAGACGAACGACGAGCAGGGCGTGCGCGAGGCGATGCTGCACGCCCCCGGCGACCCGAACGGCACGGCGGGACCCGCGGTGCAGCTGCTCGCGCCGCTGGACGAGTCGTCGACCATCGCCAAGTTCATCGACCGCAACGGCCCCGGCCTGCAGCAGGTGGCCTACCGCGTCACCGACGTCGAGGCGAGCGCCGAGGCCCTGCGCGCCAAGGGCCTGCGGATGCTCTACGACGCCCCGCGCCGCGGCACCGCGGGCTCGCGCGTCAACTTCGTCCACCCCAAGGACGCCGGCGGCGTCCTGGTCGAGCTCGTCGAGCCCGCCGCCGCCCACGAGTAACGGCCCCCACACCCATCCCGGTCCCCGTGGCCATTACCCGTCGGTAGCCTCGCGCCACCGCACCACACCCGGAGGCAAGAACGTGCAGGACATCCGCGACGCGATCCTCGCCGACGACCCCGCCGCCCTCGCCGGTCTCTCGGTCCCCGAGTCGTACAAGGGCATCACCGTGCACGCCGACGAGGCCGACATGTTCGAGGGGATGGCCTCGCGGGAGAAGGACACCCGCAAGTCGCTGCACCTCGACGACGTGCCGACGCCGGAGCTCGCGCCCGGTGAGGCCCTGGTCGCGGTGATGGCCAGCGCCATCAACTACAACACCGTCTGGACCTCGATCTTCGAGCCGGTGTCGACGTTCAGCTTCCTCAAGCGCTACGGGCGGACCTCGCCGCTGGCCAAGCGCCACGACCTGCCCTACCACGTGGTCGGCTCCGACCTGTCGGGCGTCGTGCTCTCCACCGGCCAGGGCGTGCACAACTGGCAGCCCGGCGACAAGGTGGTCGCGCACTGCCTGTCGGTGGAGCTCGAGGCCCCCGACGGCCACGACGACACGATGATGGACCCCGAGCAGCGCATCTGGGGCTTCGAGACCAACTTCGGCGGGCTCGCCGAGCTGGCCGTCGTCAAGACCAACCAGCTCATGCCCAAGCCGGCGCACCTGACCTGGGAGGAGGCCGCCTCCCCGGGCCTGGTCAACTCCACGGCCTACCGGCAGCTGGTCAGCCGCAACGGCGCCAACATGACCCAGGGCGACGTCGTGCTCATCTGGGGCGCCTCGGGCGGCCTCGGCTCCTACGCCACCCAGTTCGCGCTCAACGGCGGCGCCACCCCGGTGTGCGTGGTCTCCAGCCCCGAGAAGGCGGAGATCTGCCGCAAGATGGGCGCCGAGCTGATCATCGACCGCTCCGCCGAGGGCTACAAGTTCTGGTCCGACCCCGAGACCCAGGACCCGCGGGAGTGGAAGCGCTTCGGCCAGAAGATCCGCGAGCTCACCGGCGGCGACGACCCCGACATCGTGTTCGAGCACCCGGGCCGCGAGACCTTCGGGGCCAGCGTCTACGTCGCCAAGCGCGGCGGCACGATCGTGACCTGCGCGTCGACCTCGGGCTTCATGCACCAGTACGACAACCGCTACCTCTGGATGAACCTCAAGCGGATCATCGGGTCGCACTTCGCGAACTACAAGGAGGCGTACCTGGCCAACCGCCTGGTCGCCCAGGGCGCGATCCACCCGACCGTCTCGCGCGTCTACCCGCTGCACGAGACCGGCGAGGCCGCCAACGACGTGCACCACAACAGCCACCAGGGCAAGGTCGGCGTGCTCACCCTGGCCCCCGAGGAGGGCCTCGGCGTCACCGACACCGAGAAGCGCGAGCAGCACCTCGAGGCCATCAACCGCTTCCGTGGTGTGTGAGGGCGAGTGAGCACATCGGTCTCACCCGTCCGTGGAGCGCCCCCGGCGGCGCCGGTACCGTGACGCGCATGCCCTCCGACGAGCACGAACTGTTGCCGCTGGGGACCGGCTTCGACGTCGTGCGGCGCGGTTACGACCGCGGACAGGTCGAGGAGCACCTCGACCGCGTCGAGGCCGACCTGCGCATCCTCACGGCCGACCGTGACGCCGCCGTGGCCCAGGCCGCGGAGCTCGCGCGTGCCCTCGACCACCACCGCGCGCACGTCGAGGACCTGCGCGCGCTGGTCGACCGGCTCTCGGCGCCCCCGGACACCATGGAGGGCCTCTCCGAGCGGCTGCAGCGCATGCTGCGGCTCGCCCAGGACGAGACGCGGGCGATGCGCGAGGAGGCCGCCGGGGCCGCGCAGCGCGTGCGGGACGACGCCGACGCGTACGCCCGTCACGTCCGCGACACCGCCGACGAGCACGCGCGGCGCACCACGGCCGACGCGGACGCGGGCGCGCGCGGCACGCTCGCCGACGCCGATGAGCGCGCCCGCCGCACGGTCGCGCAGGCCGAGGAGCAGGCGCGCGCCACGCTCGACGAGGCCCGCCGCCAGGCCCGCGAGCTCGACGAGCGCGCCGAGGCCGAGGCCCAGGAGGCCCGTCACCGCTACGACGGGGGGCTGGCGGACAACGAGCGCCGGCGCCGC
>CADCTH010000155.1 GCA_902805495.1 uncultured Actinomycetospora sp. | reverse complement strand
GCCTACGCGCGAGCGCGGCGCCGAGACGGTCGCCTCGGTCGTCCTGCACGCCGCCGCGCTCGCTGTGGGCGCCGCCGCCGCCCTCGCCTCACCGGTGCAAACCACCGCCCGGGCGGCGACCTGGCCCCTGCGCGCCAGCGCTGCCACCGCCGACCCGGTACCCGACGCGGTCCGTGCCGCCGCCCATGCCACCGACCTCGCCGCGGCAAGGATCGAGCGGTTGGCCCACCCCTCCCCCACACCAGTGGCGACATCCACACCGGGCTCCCCGGCGGCCGCGCCCCGGGCCGGCAACCAGACACCGCCCGCATCACGCACAGGCGACCTCGGACCGGTGACGACGAGCCGGCGGGCAGCGGAGGCCACGGCGGTCGAGGCGGCGGCCGACCCGCAGGCAAACGAGCCGCTGGGCGGCCGAGGGCGTTGGCCCGACCACTGACGGTCCGGGGTCGCCGCCTGGCCGGCCGGCGGGCCCTGTGTTCCTCGAACCCACTCGACTCTCCGCGGGTGGGCTCGACGGGCGGCCCGGTCCGTCGTTGTTCCACCCGGCCCCGGTCGGAACGACGGACCGGGCCTGACTCGCGTCCGGACTTGCCACGTGCGACCCCGGTCCCCGCTGCCACCACGCCGAGCGCCCCATGGCCGTGGTCGGGAACCGCCGTCTCGACGCTACATACAAGCCGGTTATCGGTCCCGACAGATCGCTGAGCGCGCCCCGCATGAGCCGCTCTGGTCGCAGGCCTGCATTCAGCGGAAGCGATCTTCGACCGGGCAGCGACGACGCCACAGTGCCCCGCGGGAGGATTGAATCCATGGCGCGAACCTGGCTCTCGATCCGAGTCGACCTGATCGAAGGCGGCCCCAGCGGTCCGCTGTGGCCGCGCCCCGGCCGAGTGTTCGCCGGGGCCCGCACCCACACCTTCGCCGACCTCGCGGCCGCCATCGACGACGCGTTCGCCCGCTGGGACCGCGCGCACCTGCACCTGTTCGAACGCTCCGAACGCCGGCTGCTGACCAGTCCCGAATGGGACGACGTACCCGACGAGTCCCATGGCAGCACCGGAGTCCGACTCTCGTCTCTGGAGCTCGGCGAGCAGTTCCTGTACACCTTCGACCTCGGTGACGACTGGACCCACCTGTGCACCGTCGCCCCCGCCCGGATCGACCCTGCCGAGGTTTTCGGGCTCCTTCCGGCGCGCCCGCTTCCCTATTGGGGCTGGGGCACGATTCCGGATCAGTACGGCCGTGACTTCGACAGCGACGACGGCGGGACCGAGCTCGGCCCCCACCCGGGCTGGAGCGACCTGCCGCCGCTGCGCCCGCACTGGGGACCTCAAAGCCCACACGGTCACTGATCATGCGGGCGCGGCGGGCACTCGGGCGCATGCGCGGAGGGACGCGACAGCCGCCGACGTGGGTCGTTGGCTCCTCGAGTGGGCCCCGTGGGACTCGAACCCACAACCAACGGATCAAAAGAGCGCGGTCTCGCGCATGCCGCGGCGGTCGTTGCTGCTCATCCTGACCTAGACGAGTAAGTCCGAACTCGATCAGTGGTCGTAGGCGATCAGTGATCGGGTGAGGGGTTGGCCGGTGGCGCGGTTGTGCCAGATGGCTGCGGTCATGGCCAGGAGTCGTTGGGCGATGCGGGCGCCGACGCCGGCGATGCTGCGCCCGCCGTGTAGTTCGAGGTCGAGTTGGCCTTTGAGGGTGTCGTTGACCGACTCGATGAGCTGGCGGATCGGTTTGAGCAGGTGCTCGCCGGGGCGCGGTGTCCGGTTGCGGTAGGAGGGGCGCAGCAGCCGTACCTGCTGCTCGGCGAGGTAGTGGTCGAGCTCGCGGGACACGTAGCCTTTGTCGGCGATGATCGTCAGGCCGGGGCGGGTGGCCAGCAGGGCCGGGTCGTGGTCGCACATGGCCATCAGGACCTGGCGCTCGTCGATCTTCGGGTCGGCCAGGGCCCAGGTGATCGGCAGGCCGGCGGGGGTGCAGACCAGGTGCAGGCGCAGGCCCCAGAAGAAGCGGGAGTGGCTGGCGCAGTAGCCATAGCCGGCCCAGCCCGCGACGTTGGAGCGTTTCGCGGTGGGGCGCGATCGCGCGCACTCGACCGGGGTGGAATCGACGACCCAGACGTTGTCGCGCCAGAGGTCGGTGTCCAGCGCGAGCAGCCGGATCAGTTCGCGCAGCAGCGGTCCCGCCGCGCGCAGGCGCTTGTTGTAGCCCGACTGGCCCGGCAGGTAGGGGAACGCGCCGGGCAGCACCCGGTCGACGAAGCGCAGCCAGCGGGCCTCGGAGCGCACCCCGAGCAGGACCTGGGCCACGGCCAGGGTGGCCAGCTCGGCGTCGGTGAGCTTGGGCGGTCGCCCGATCCGGTGCCGAGCGCCGAGATGGTCGTCGATGTGGACGTAGAGTCCGGTCAGGAGGGTGTTCAGGTCTGTCGTCACAAACGGATCTTGGGCGCCCTCCGCCCTACTTCCCGGCCACCACGCCGTTAGGACTTACTCGTCTAGCTGCGGAGTCGGGCGAGGTACGCCGACCTCGGAAGCAGTGCGCTCCGCAGGGCGCTCTGTACGCAATCGGATCTTCTGTCGATCTTTCTCGGGGTGCGGGCTCGGGTGCGAACTAGGGTCGAACCCCGCCGTGGGTGCGAGTTCTGCGACGTGCGGCGCCGACGATGTCGCTGGCAGCAGGCCCAGTGCCCGTGGTGGACCGTCCTCCTAAAGCGGGTGCCGCAGCTAAAGCGGGTGCCGCAGGTTCGAATCCTGCCG
>CADCTH010000154.1 GCA_902805495.1 uncultured Actinomycetospora sp. | reverse complement strand
GCACCCGGTCGCCGCGGCGCACCCCGCGCGCGTGCAGCCCGGCGGCCTGGGCGCGGGCCGCTGCCCGGACCTCCGCCCACGTCGCACGCTCGCCGGGGAACGCGACCTCGGCCGCCGGCGACCACGCGACCGCGTCGTCGAGGAGCCCCGGCAGCGTGCGTCTCACGCCTCGAACCCCTCCATCTGCGGGGTGGTCAGCGGTGTGATCACCCGACTCGCGATCTTCCAGACTCCCGCCGTGCGCCGGTAGGTGTCGACGTTGAACGCCGCCGCCTTGATCGACGCCCCCGTCGTCGTGCGGCCCTCGGCGAGCACGTAGTTGGTGCCGTGGGCGTGGTCGTCGTCGTCGAACTCGACGACGTGGTTGGTCATGAGGTGGAACTGCTCGGCCATCGAGCCGGCGTCGCGCTCGAAGAACGCGAGCACCTGCTCGCGGCCCTCGTAGCGGTCCAGCCCCACGCCGGTCGCGTCCCACACCGCGTCGTCGGTGTACGCCGACAGCGCCTCCTCCGGATCGAACCGGTCGAGACCCCGGGCGTAGAGATGGGTGGCCTGCACGATCTCGGCGCGGTCGTCGGCGGTGGGCATGCGCGGTCCCCTCAGTCGTAGACGATCACACCACGCACGTTCTTGCCGTCGTGCATGTCGCGGAACGCCTGGTTGACGTCGTCGAGCGCGTACGTGCGCGTAATCAGCTCGTCGAGCTTCAGCTCGCCGCGCAGGTAGAGGTCGGCGAGCAACGGCACGTCGGTGCGGCTCGTGGTGGTGCCGTAGAGGGAGCCCTGCAGCCGCTTGCCGGACATCGCGAACGTGAACAGGTCGAACGGCACGTCGCGCTGCAGCACGGGGGCGGCGCCGGTGAGCACCATCGTGCCGCCGCGCCGCGTCATCTCCTGGGCGGGGTTCATGAGGTCGCCGGTGACCACGCCGACGGTGATGATCACGCGGTCGGCGCCCTGGCCGTTGGTCAGCTGCTCGACGACCTGCGCGGCCTCCTCGTGGTCCCTCGCGACGTGGGTGGCGCCGAACTCGACGGCCTTCTCGCGCTTGAACGGCGCGGGGTCGACGGCGACGACGTGGCGGGCGCCCTTGTGCCGCGCGCCCTGTACGGCGTTCATCCCGACGCCGCCGGTACCGATCACCACGACGGTGTCGCCGAGCTCGATCTCCGCGGCGTACACCGACGACCCCCAGCCCGTGGGCACCCCGCACCCGATGAGCGCGGCCTTGTCCAGCGGCATCTCCTCGGGGATGACGATCACCGCGTCGAGCGGGGCGACGACGTAGGGCGCGAAGGTGCCGAGGTAGGACATGCAGCCCACCCCCTGCCCGCGGGCGTGCACCCGGTGGGTGCCGTCGGGGGCGAACCCGGCGAGCACGCCCGCGCCCAGCTCGCACAGGTTCGACTTGCCCTTGACGCACATCCGGCAGCGCCCGCACGACGGCAGGAACGACAGGACGACGTGGTCGCCGGGCTTCACCGCCGTGACGCCCGGGCCGATCTCCTCGACGACGCCGGCGCCCTCGTGCCCGCCGAGCACCGGCGACCACGGCAGCGGGATGTCGCCGGTGTCGAGGTGGTCGTCGGAGTGGCAGACGCCCGACGCGGCGAGCTTGATCAGCGCCTCGTGCTCCTCCGGCGGGTCGAGCTCGATCTCCTCGACGCTCCAGCCCGAGCGCGTGCCGGGCTCCCAGAGCAGCGCTCCCCGTGTCCTCACTTGATCGACGCCCCGGCGTCGACCGGCAGCGTCGCGCCGGTGATGTAGCGGGCCTCATCGGAGAGCAGGAAGAGCACCGCGTTCGCGACGTCGACCGACTCGATCCACGGGATCTCGAGCGCGTTCAGCGAGGTGAACCCGGCGATCGCCTTCTCCTGCGTGGGCTCCGGGTCCCCCGGGGCGAACATCCCCCACGTCCCCGGGTTCTGGATCATGTGGGTGTCGACGTTCGTCGGGTGCACGGTGTTGACCCGGACGCGGTAGGGCGCGAGCTCGTTGGCGAGGTTGCGCATGAGCCCGACGAGGCCGTGCTTGGCCGAGACGTAGTGGCCGACCTGCTGGATGCCCTTGAACCCGCCGATCGAGCTGGTGAACACCATCGCCCCACCGCGCCCCGCGTCGATCAGGCGCGGGATCGCGGCCTTCGCGGTGTGCCAGACGCCGGTGAGGTTGACGTCGATCATGTCCTGCCACGTGGCCTCGTCGAGCTCCCAGGCGCGCCCGTAGCTCGCGATGCCCGCGTTCGCGACGACTCCGTCGAGGCCCCCGAGCTCCGCGACGCCCTCGGCCACGGCCGCGTCGAGGCCCGCCTGGTCACGGACGTCGGCGACGCGGGCGACGATCCGGCCGCCGGCCTTCTCGACCTCGACGACGGTCTGGTCGAGGTCCTCGCGCGTGGCCGGCGGGTACTTGCCGACCACGGTGTCGATGCCCGCGCAGGAGTCGACGGCGATGACGTCGGCACCCTCCTGCGCGAGCCGGACCGCGTGGGCGCGGCACTGACCGCGCGCGGCCCCGGTGACGAGGGCGACCTTGCCCTCCATGCGTCCGGTCATGCGGGTGCTCCCTGTCAGACGGAGCGCCCCTGCTCGCCCCAGTACGGGGCGCGCAGGTCGCGCTTGAGGATCTTGCCGGTGGGCGCCTTGGGCAGGGCCGCGACGAACTCCACCGAGCGCAGCTTCTGGTACGACGCGAGGTGCGCGCGGGCGGTCTCGACGATGTCGCTCTCGGTCGCGCTCGTGCCCGGCTTGAGCACGACGAACGCCTTGACGCTCTCGCCCCACACCTCGTCCGGGACGCCGATGACGGCGCACTCCAGGACGGCCGGGTGGTGGTTGACGGCCTCCTCGACCTGCACGGAGTAGATGTTCTCGCCGCCCGAGATGATCATGTCCTTGGCGCGGTCGACGATGAACACGTAGCGGTCGGCGTCCCAGGTGGCGAGGTCGCCGGTCCACATCCAGCCGCCGTCGCGCAGGGTGTCGGCGGTGAGGTCGGGCCGGTGCCAGTAGCCGGCCATGTTGGCCTCGGAGCGCACGACGATCTGGCCGACCGTGGCCCCGTCGGTGGGCACCGGGCGACCGTCGACGTCGACGACGCGCACCGAGGTCACGAACCCCTCGCGCCCGCACGACTGCAGCCGCTCGGGGTGGATCCCGTTCACCGCGGCGTGGTGGTCCTCCTGGGACAGGAAGCACATCGTCGTGCCCTCGGTCTGCCCGTAGCCCTGGATCAGCGTGCAGGGGAAGGCCTGCAGCGCGTTCTTCACCACCGCTGAGGGCATCGGCCCGCCGCCGTACTGGATGTTGCGCAGGCTCGCGATGTCGTACCCGGAGAACCCGGGCACCGCCATCATCCAGTTGAGCATCGTGGTGATGCCCAGGAACGCCGAGACCCGCTCCGCCTCGATGATCTCCAACGCGCGCGTGGCCTCGAAGTTCATGAGCACGAGCGGGCAGCCGTGGCGCAGGTAGTTCATCGAGAGCACCACGGGGATGTGGTACATCTGCCCGGTCAGCATGTAGACGTCGCTCGGGACGATCCGCTCCGCGACGGTCTGGTTGAGCATCCCGAACGACGCGCTGCGGTGGGTGTGCAGCGCGCCCTTCGACGCCCCGGTGGTGCCGCCGGTGTAGAGGATGAAGAAGGGGTCGTCGTCACCGACGGCCGCGGAGTCGGCCGGTTCGTCGTCCGACGACGCGGCCAGCAGGTCCTCGTACGACCCGTCGCCGTCGGGCCCGCAGGACAGCCAGTGCTCGACGTCGACCAGCGCGGACAGCTCGCGCCCGAGCTCTGCCCACTCCCCCGCGACCACGATGGCCCGGGGCGCGCCGTCGGCGACGATGCGCGCGAGCTCGGCGACCCCGAGGCGCCAGTTCAGGGGCTGGACCACCAGGCCCGCGCGCCCAGCGGCGAAGTAGATCTCCTGGAACTCGGTGGAGTTCTTGGCGAGCACGGCCACCCGGTCGCCGCGCTGCAGCGCCAGCCCGTCGGGGCGGTGACCGCGCAGGCCGTTGGCGAGGCGCCGGACGCGCTCGTCGAGCTCCGCCCAGTTAGTGCGCCGACCGACCGTGGTGTCGACGACGGCGTCGGTGCGGGGGGTGAGCGCCGCCCACTTCTCGGGAATGCGGCCGATGTTGACCACGTCAGTAGGGCAGGTCGAGGTAGCAGTACCGGTCGGCGATCAGCCAGGTGCCGTCCCGGTGGACGAGCTGGTCGCGGTACCAGCCGCTGGAGAGCACCCGGATCGCCCCGTCCTCGATCGAGAGCAGCGTCAGGTTGCTGACGGCGGTCGCCTCGTCCTCGCCCTCCTTCTCGAACCAGAGGTTCGACAGGTTGTGCCGGCGCTGGTCGGTCTGCGCGGCAATCGAGTCGGCGTGCAGCGCACGGATCGCCGTCCGGCCCTCGAACGGGCCGATGAGCTGGCCGTCGCGCCCGATGCGCAGGCTCATGCGGGCATCGTCGGCGAAGCAGGAGGCGATGAGGTCGGGGTCGGCCTCGTCGTAGCCCCAGGAGGCCTTGCCGAGGAGGTTCTCGATGTGGGGACGGACGGGGGCCACGGGGTCCTCCTAGCTGGGGGTGAACTCGAGGAGCAGGCGATCAGGGGCGCGCGTGAACACGCCGGTCTCGGCGGGCGGGGCGCCG
This sequence comes from uncultured Actinomycetospora sp., assembly GCA_902805495.1. Classification (GTDB taxonomy): domain Bacteria; phylum Actinomycetota; class Actinomycetes; order Mycobacteriales; family Pseudonocardiaceae; genus Actinomycetospora. Next base: position 8,858 of record CADCTH010000154.1, on the reverse strand, counting down.
TCGGCGAACCGGATGTCGCCCATCGCGTCGAGCAGGTCGTTCATGCCGACCTCGATCTCGAAGAGCGAGAGGAGGGCGCCGACGCAGAAGTGCCGTCCGAGGCAGAAGGCCAGGTGGTCGGCCGCCGCCGAGAACGCCCGCGCGTGGTCGAGGTCGGGGCGCAGGACGTCGAAGACCTCGGGGCGGTCGAAGCGCCGCTCGTCGCGGTTGGCCGCGCCGATCAGGCAGGTCACGGTGCGGCCGGCCTCGACGATCCCGCCGGAGAGCTCCACGTCCTCGGCGGGCTGGCGCATGATCATGTGGACGGGCGGGGTGAACCGCAGCGTCTCGGCGAACGCGGCGGGGATCAGGCTGCGGTCCTGTCTGACGGCCTCCAGCTGCGCGGGGTGGGCGACGAGGTCGGCCATCAGGCTCGTGATCGCCTTGTCGGTGGTCTCGCCGCCCGCCGTGAGCAGGAGGCTGCAGAACGCCTTGATCTCCTCGTCGGTCATCGACTCGCCGTCGATCTCGGCCGCGCAGAACGTGGAGAGCAGGTCGTCCCCGGGGTGCGCGCGGCGCTCCCGGATGCGCGGGACCATGTAGTCCTCGAACTCGGCCTTGGTGCGCAGGCCCTCCGCGGCCACGGCCTCGTCGCCGGCGAGGTTCCCGAGGAACCCCATGATCGACGTGTACCAGCCGTGGAAGCGGTCGTGGTCCTCGCGCGGCAGCCCGAGCATGTCGACGATGACGTTGATCGGGAAGCGGGTGGCGAAGGCGTCGACGAGGTCGACCTGTCCGTCGGCGCGGAACGCGTCCACGAGCTCGCGGGAGTTGCGCCGGATCGTCGGGCCGAACTGCTCCTGCAGCGCCTTGCCCCGGAACGCCGGCGCCACCAGCGAGCGGTGCGTGGAGTGCTCCCGGCCCTCCATCTGCAGGATCGTGCGCCCGTGCACGGGCTCTAGCTGCCAGGCGTAGTTCTGGCTCGTGAAGACCGGGTCCTTGAACGCCCGTTGCACGTCGTCGTAGCGGCTGATGACGTAGGTCTGCATCGCGTCGTGCCACACCAGCGGGAACTCGTCACGCAGCAGCCGGTACGCCGCGTAGGGGTCCCTCGCGAACTCCGCCGACAGGATGTCCGGCGGTTCGAGCGTGGCCGTCATGGGTCCCCCGACCTGGTCAGACGTCGATGTCCCGCTACCTACCAAGCGTTTGGTACTCGGTGGCGAGACTAGCATCACACTCGTGCGGGTCAAGGCTCCTGCTGCCTCGCTCGGAGATCAGGAGCACCTCATCGCCCCCGCACAAGCGGTCGAGGTGGACGACGCGCTCGTGATCACCGCGACCGTGCCGCCACCTCGCGGCGACGGGCGTCGACGGCGGCCCAGGTGCGCCGGACGAACTCGTCCGGCCGCCGGAAGACGTCGTCCGAGGTGATCGGGAGGATCGACCAGCCGCAGGACGCGAAGTCGGCGGTGCGGGACGCGTCGCGGAGCCACTGCGCGCGGTCGGTGCGGTGGTGGTCGCCCTGGTACTCGGCGCCGAGCTTGCAGTCCTCCCAGGCGAAGTCCAGGCGACCGACGAACACGCCCCACGCGTCGTGCACCCGCAGCTGCGGCGTCGGCGTCAGTCCGGCGCTGCGCATGATGAGCCGCGCGAGGGTCTCCGGCCGCGACTCGGCCCGGGCGTCGGCGTCCGCGACGACGGCGGCGATCCGCCGACCACCGCGGGGGTTGTCTCGCGCGGTCGGGTAGACGAGCAGCTGCCCGGGATCGAGCCGGTACCGGTGCGCGAGCGCATCGACCGCGACGACGGCCTCGTCGTGGTCGAGCGTGCACGCGAGGTCGAACATCGTGCGCAGCGGCGAGGTGACCGTGACGGCCTCGAAGGGCATGACCTCGTCCCCGGTGAGGACGTCCTGCCGCAGGCGCACGCCGTCGCGGGGGCGCACGCGGCGACGTCCCACGACGAGCTCGACGATCGCGTCCCGCGGCGCGCAGTCCGCGCCGAGGATGTCGGCGGCCGCGTGTCCGCCGACGACGGAGCCGGGCACGCCGAGTGCCGCCGCCGTCGCACGTCCCCGGAGATCGAGCACGGTGCCGGCGGCGACGTACGTGTCGTGGCCCAGGCGGTCGAAGGCGGGTCCGTCGAGCCGCCGCCACGTGGCCGCCCCGGCACGGACGGCCGCGCTGCCGCGGAAGGGTTTCGAGAGGTCCATGCCTGGTTGGAGGGTCGCGGCGGGTCAGCGGTTCCCTGCGATCGGCGTGGACCTCAGCGATGAAGATCAGGAGCGCGTCATCGACCCCGCCGGGCCCCCGAAGGGCGATGAGGTGCTCGTGATCTCCGAGCGAACCCGCCGTCACGTGCGCAGCGGCGCCATGACCTGCTCGGCGAAGCGCAGCACCGGTTCCGTGGACGCCGGGTTGCCGAAGTCCATGACGAAGTGGTCGACGCCGACCTCGACCTTCGCCGCGAGCTCCTCCACGAGCCGCGAGGAGTCCTCGTCGGTCTCGGGGAGGGCGCGCTCCAGCGTCACCGAGACCTCGATCGCGTCCGGGTCCCGGCCGGCGCCCTCGGCGGTACGGCGCACGATGTCGCGGCGCCGGACGAAGTCCTCCGCCTCCCCCTTGAACGGGCCGTTCCACATGTCCGCGAGCCGCCCGACCATCGGCAGCCCGACACGCTCGCCCGCGGCGCCGATGCAGACGCGCGGCGGCGGGTCGGGCAGCGGCGGGGCCGCGGCGCCGTCGATGCGGTAGTGCCGCCCCTCGAACGACGGGTCGGCCTCGGTCCACATCAGCCGGCAGATCGTGATCGCTTCCTCGAGCTGCGCGAAGCGCACCGCCGGGCGCGGGAAGTCGTAGCCGTAGGCGAGGTACTCGGGCTCGCGCCACCCGGCGCCGATGCCCAGCACGAAGCGCCCGCCGCTGAGGTACTGCAGTGTCGCCGCCATCTTCGCCAGCAGCGGCGGGTGGCGGTAGCCGACGCCGAGCACGTGGTCGACCAGCTCGACGCCCTCGTGGCGCGCCGCGAGCCACGTCAGCGTCGTCCACGCCTCGAGGAAGGGGTCGGTCTTCTGGTCGAAGCCGTAGAAGTGGTCGGCGATCCACAGCGAGTCGAAGTGCGGCAGCGCCGTCGGAAGGATCGCGGTGTCCTGGTCGGCGGCGATGGGGCGGTGGTCGCTGAACCGGTTCCCGATCACCGGGGAGAGCCAGCCGAACTCGGGGGTGGTCGCCACCCGGGCATCATGCCGTGCGGCTTGACCCTGGGGCCGCACCCTTGCCACGCTCTCGAACGGTCGTTTGGTAGACGATCCGGGCGAGGAGGCCGCGTGGCGACGTACGACGTGGTGGTCATCGGGGCCGGTGCCGCGGGGCTGACGGCAGCGTCCCTGCTCGCGGTGGAGGGCAAGCGCGTCTGCCTGCTCGAACGCTCGCCCTACCTGGGCGGGCGGGGCATGGCGGTGCCCGACGAGGGCTTCACGGTGAACGTCGGCGGCCACCTCATCGAGGACCCGGGCTCGGGGCTGACGAAGGTCTTCGAGCACGTCGGCAAGACGCTGCAGCACGGCGAGGTCTCCGCCGAGATGCCCGTCTGGGACCACGAGCGGAACCGCTGGGGCTCGATCCGCGACCGCTACGCGGGCAGCAAGGGCGAGCTGAAGAAGGTCATCAAGGCGCTGCTGAACACCGAGTGGGACGAGCTCGACCGGTGGGACGACCGCCCGCTGCGCCAGTGGCTGCACCAGCACACCGACGACCAGGGCGTCATCGACCTCTTCGAGTTCATCACCGTGCTCGAGTGCATGACCGACGACTGGTGGGACCACTCCGCCAGCGACAACCTCTTCGTCCGCAAGATGCACTTCGCCGAGCGCGGCACCGCGGCCTACTCCTGCTGGCCGGGCCAGGGCTGGGACGGCATGTGGGCCGACCTCGCCGACGCGTTCACCGCGGCCGGCGGCGACCTCAGACTCGCCACCCCCGTCGAGCGCGTCGTCATCGAGGACGGCGTGACGAAGGGCGTCGCGATCGCCCGCCAGCCCCGCGTCCTGCCCAACGAGTTCTTCGAGGAGGAGATCCTCGAGGCCGACCACGTCATCTGCACGCTGCCGGTCTGGCACGTGCTGGGCGTCGTCGACGAGGGCGACCTGCCCGACTGGTACGCCGCGCAGATCAAGTTCCTCGCCCAGGACCGGTTCCGCATCTCCTGGCTCGGGCTCTACCTCGCCACCGAGGAGCCCGTGCACCAGTACGACCCGCGCGAGCTCTCGACCTGGCTCAAGACCCCGAACACCGAGCTCTCCGGGTTCATGTTCAACCAGACCGCCATGGACCCCACGTGCTCGCCCGAGGGCACGCAGCTCCACGTCATGGGCGGCGTCTTCCCCGGCGAGAAGGGACGCGACCGCGCCTGGCTGCGGAAGCAGATGGAGCAGTTCGAGGCCGACGTCGCGCAGATGTGGCCCGCGTTCGCCGAGCCCGTGTGTCGGCGGCGCCACCTCGTCGTCGAGCCGAGCTTCGGCGTCATCCAGAAGCCCGGGCTCGTCGGGATGTACCGGCCGCACTGGCGCCCGCCGCACCCCGAGGGCCTGTGGTTCGCCGGCGAGACGTTCCGCAGCCGCGGCATCGGCACCGACCGCGCGGCGCGCGCCGCCGTCACCGTCGTCGAGGAGTACCTGGGGCGGCGCCTCGCCACCTTCGGCGACGGGTGGCGGTACTAGATGGCGATCGAACTGGGCGTGCCCGGGCAGATCATGCCCCCGGCGTCGGCGGCGGTGAAGTTCGCGCAGCGCAGCGAGGCCGAGGGCTTCGACGCGGTGTGGTGGCCCGACCACCTCATGGGCTGGCATCCCGACACGATGTGGACCCCGGACCTCACCCCGCTCGCGGACGTGCAGCCCAACCCCCACGTCTACTTCGACCCCGCCGTGATGATGGGCGTGGTCGGGGCGGCGACGGAGCGGATCAAGGTCGGGGTCTGCGTCACCGACCTCATCCGGCGCCACCCCGCCATGGCCGCGCAGACCGCGCTGACGCTCGACCACGTCACCCAGGGCCGCGCGATCATCGGGCTGGGCAGCGGCGAGCAGCTCAACGCGACGCCCTACGGCATGCCGTTCGACACCCCCGTCGCCCGCCTCGACGAGGGCATCGACGTGATGCGCCTACTGATGGACGCCGAGGGCCCGGTCGACTTCGAGGGCCGCTTCCACCGCCTCGACCGGGCGGTCCTCGGCCTCCGACCCTGGGGCGAGGCGCCCCCCGCGATCTGGACCGCCGCCCACGGCCCGCGGATGCTGCGGCTGACGGGCCGCAAGGCCGACGGCTGGCTGCCGACGAAGCTCGGTCCGGCCGAGTACGGCACCGCGCTGCGCACGATCCGCGAGTCCGCCGAGAAGGCCGACCGCGACCCGGACGCGATCACCCCCGGGATGCTCGGCTACGTCCTCATGGGTCCCGACGCCGAGACCGTGCAGCGGCTCACCGAGGCCCCGCTGGTCCGCGCCCTGTGCGTGCTGCTGCCGGCGCAGGTGTTCCGCGACCTCGGCGTCGAGGGGCCCTACCCCGACGGCTCGGGGTTCCACGACTTCATCCCCACCGCGATCGACCGCGCCGAGTCCCTGCGGATCATCGACGCGATCCCGCCCGCCGTCGTGCGCCACTACGCGTTCTGCGGCACGCCCGACGAGGTCGCCGACCAGGTCGAGGAGTACGTGGACCAGGGGCTGCGGCACCTCGTGATGTGGAACATCACGGCGTTCGGCGACCCGAGCCTGGCCCGCTGGTCGTTCGGCGCGATGTCCGAGCTGCGCAAGAGGCTGGGCACGTGACCCCGCCGGTGATCGACCGCTACTTCGCCGCGGTCAACGCCGGGGACTGGGCGGAGCTCGGCGACGTGTTCGCTCCCGACGCGGAGCTGCACGCGGTCGGAGTCCCGCCGCGGCGGGGACGCGAGGAGATCCTCGCGCACTTCCCGCAGGTCCTCGCGCCGCTGCCCGTCCACCACGACGAGCCCACCCGCGTCGTCGTCGCCGGCACTGTCGTCCTCGTCGAGATCCGCTTCACGGGACGGAACCGGGCCGGCGGCGACGTGGTCTTCGACGCCGTCGACGTGTTCGACCTGACCGACGACGGCACGGCGATCCGGCGCCTGTCGAGCTGGTACGACACGGCGGCGGTGGGCCGCCAGGTCCGCGCGTCGTGACGATCCTGAAGGGCCTCGGCGTCACGCTGCCGGTGGACGAGGGCCTCTCGGCCGGCGGCTACCTCGACCTCGCCCGGCTCGCCGAGGACTGCGGCTACACCGACGTCCTGGTCGGCGAGGTCGCCGGGCCGGAGGTGTTCGCGATGCTCGGCATGATCGCGGCGTCGACGCGGCGCATCCGGCTGGGCAGCGGCATCGTCGGCGTCTATCCCCGCAGCGCGGTGCTCACCGCGATGGGGTTCACGACGCTCGCCTCGCTCGCCCCGGGGCGGGTGCTGGCGGGCATCGGGGCCTCGAGCCCGATCGTCGTCGAGCAGTGGCACGGGCTGGCGTTCGACGCGCCCCGCGCGCGGATCGAGGAGTACGTCGCTGCCCTGCGCAGCGTGTTCCGCGGAGAGCGCACCGCGATCGACGGCACCCATGTGCGCTCGCACGGGTTCCGGGCGGCGCTCGCCCCGGTGGACGTCCCGATCGTCGTCGCGGCGATGAACCCGCGGATGCTGCGGCTCGCCGGCGCGGTGGCCGACGTGGCGTTCCTGACCTGGACCCCGCCCGCCGAGTACGGACCCAAGATCGCGCTGGTTCGCGAGGGCGCCCGCGCCGCCGGCCGCGACCCCGATGAGGTCGGCATCGCCGCGTCGTTCTGGGCCTACGCCGGCGACCGGACCGACGAGGCCCGCGAGCGGCTGCGCCGCTTCGTGCTCCAGTACGCGATGGTGCCCACCCACCGCCCGTCGTTCCGCGGGAGCTTCGCCGGCCTCGACGCCGCCGCGGAGGCGTGGGCCGCCGGCGACCGGCGCGCGGCGCTGGGGGCCGTGGACGACGCCGCCGTCGACGCGATGTGCGCGCTCGGCACCGGGGCCGACGTCGCCCGCCGCGTCGCGGAGCTGCGCGCGGTCGGCGTCGACCTGCCGATCGCGCTCACCCCGGGCGCGGTGCCCGGAGATCCGGAGGGGCCCGTGCAGACCATCGAACGGCTCGCCGCCGCCGCGGCGGTGCACTCGTGACCGGGCCGTCGGTGCCCCCCGACGCGGGGCTGTTGCGCACCGACCACGTCGCGGTGGCCGTCCACGACCCGCGTGACGGCGTGGCGCTGTTCGGCGACGCCCTGGGCGGGCGGTTCCTGTTCGGCGGGGACAACGACCGCCAGGGGATCCGGATCGTGCAGATCGTCCTGCCCGGCGGGATGAAGATCGAGCTCATCTCGCCGCTGCGCGACGACGCCCCGGTGGCGCGGTTCCTGGCGCGCCGTGGGCCCGGCGTCCACCACATCACCCTGATCTTCGCCGACGTCGAGGTCGCCGTGGCCCGGCTGACGGCGTGCGGGTACGAGGTCGTCGACGTCGACCTCGGCAGCCCGCACTGGCGCGAGGCGTTCGTGCGCCCGCGCTCGGGCCTGGGCACGCTGCTCCAGCTCGCGGACACGACGATGCGCTGGGACGAGCCCCCGGCCTCGGGGATCACGCTCGACGACGTCCTCGCCGGGCGGGTCGTCTTCACCGACGACGAGCAGGCCGTCCTGCGCGAGGACTGAACCGAGGGCGTCGCGCTGACATCCGCGGGACGCGCTGCGAGGATCACCGGCGTCATCGACGGCGATGCTCTGGGGACGGAACACCATGACGGCAACCACGGACACGGGAGCCACGGCGTGACCGACGGCGAAGGCACCATCGGCACCGACCGTCTCCGCGAGGCGCTCCACGCCCTGTCCTCCGACGACCGCGACGTGCGCCGCCCCTGGGCCGGCACCCCGGCCGTCTGGTGGCGCGAGGGTGCTCTGTCCGAGGACACGGCGAGGACCGTCGGCACCGTGCTGGGCTGGTGCACGATGGTCGACGACGACGCCGGCGGCGTCCGCGCCGAGCTGCTCGGGTCGGTCGCGGTGCTTGCCGAGGCCGGCCAGGTGGGCGAGCCCGACCTCGATCGCCTCATCACGGGGTTCGACGCGCAGTGGATCCCCGACAACGAGCGCGCGCACGCCGACACCCTGCGCACCGCCCTCGGCCGGTCCGGGAACGGCCACCGCGACCGCAAGGGCTACCTCTGGACGCTGGTCGACCACGTCCACGCGCTCACCGCGCCCGACCCGTCCGAGCGCGAGGCGGCGGTGGGCGCGGCGGCGGCCGAGCCCGGCCTCACCCCGTCGGACAAGGACGCGCTCGCCGTGGTGTCGCGGTGGGCGACCGCCTGAGGGGCCGCCTCGGCCGGACCACCCACCGGGATCACCCCAGCGCCGGGACGATCGCCTCGATCAGGTGCGGGCCCGGCTCGCCCAGGGCCCACTTGAGAGCATCGAGGAGGTCCTCGGTGGTCTCCACCCGCCGCGCCGGCACGCCGTAGCCGGTGGCCAGCGCCACGAAGTCCGGCGTCGGGTCGGTCAGCGTCAGCATCTGCCCGGCACGCCCCGAGTGCGCCGCCTCCCCGGCCCCGGTGCGGGCCAGCTCGACGCGCAGGATCGCGTACGCCGCGTTGTTGATCAGCACGGTGGTCACGTCGAGGCGCTCCCGGGCCTGGGTCCACAGCGCCTGCAGGGTGTAGAGCGCGCTGCCGTCGGCCTGCACCGCGAGGACCGGCCGGTGCGGGGCCGCGACCGCCGCCCCGAGCGCCGCGGGCGGGCCCTGACCGATCGCCCCGCCGGTGAGCGCGGGCTGCGTGTGCGGGGCGGCGGTCTG
>CADCTH010000153.1 GCA_902805495.1 uncultured Actinomycetospora sp. | reverse complement strand
CGGCCCGACCGCTGGGCCTCCCGCCCCGAGGAGCCCCGGCGCCGCGGGCCGTGGGGCACGGTCGCCGCCCTGGCGCTCGTCGCGCTGCTGCTCGTCGGCGGCGTGTTCTGGGTGATCAACTCGGCGGACACCTCGTCGCCGCCGGCGCCGACCCCCACCGCGACGACGACCACGACGACCACTCCGAGCCCCACGACGACGCGCAGCAGCCGGACGACGACCACGACGTCTAGGGCCGCTAACGGGGTGACGGTCAACCCCGTCGACTACGTCGGCCGCTCCGCGTCGGTGGCCCAGGCGGCGCTGCAGCAGGCGGGCCTGGAGGCCGAGATCGGCACGGTGCTCGGCGGCGAGCCGTCCGACCCTTCGCGCTGCCGCGTCCTCTACCTGTCGCCGACCGGTGAGGTCCCCCGCGGGGAGACCGTCTCCGTCACGTGTCAGGAGTTCTGAGGATGACCACCCCGCGGCTCCTCTCCGAGCGCTACGAGCTCGGTCCGGCACTCGGCTACGGCGGCATGTCCGAGGTCCACGGGGGACGCGACGTCCGGCTCGGCCGCGACGTGGCCATCAAGGTCCTGCGCGCCGACCTGGCGCGCGACCCGCAGTTCCAGGTGCGCTTCCGCCGCGAGTCCCAGAACGCCGCGGCGCTGAACCACCCCGCGATCGTCGCCGTGTACGACACCGGCGAGGCGCCGTCGAGCGACGTGCCGCTGCCCTACATCGTCATGGAGTACGTGGCGGGGCGGACGCTGCGCGACATCGTCAAGTCCGAGGGCCCGATGGACCCGTACCGGGTCTGCGAGGTCCTCGCCGACGTCTGCGCCGCGCTCGACTTCTCGCACCGCCACGGGATCATCCACCGCGACGTGAAGCCGGCGAACGTGATGATCACGCCGGCCGGCGCGGTCAAGGTGATGGACTTCGGCATCGCCCGCGCGCTGTCGGACGCCCAGCCGGCGGTCACCCAGACCGCGGCGGTCATCGGCACCGCGCAGTACCTCTCGCCCGAGCAGGCCCGCGGCGAGTCGGTCGACGCCCGCTCCGACGTCTACGCCACCGGCTGCGTGCTGTTCGAGCTGCTCACCGGCCGGCCCCCGTTCACCGGGGACTCGCCGGTGGCGATCGCCTACCAGCACGTGCGCGAGGACCCGCCGACCCCGTCGTCGGTGAACCCGCGGGTGCCGCCCGAGCTCGACGCGATCACGATGAAGGCGCTGGCCAAGAACCCGTCGAACCGCTACCAGAGCGCCGACGAGATGCGCGAGGACCTCTACCGCGTCCTCACCGGCGAGCGCCCGGGCGCCCCGATGGTGATGACGCCCGAGGAGCACACGGAGTACATGACGGGCGGCCAGCCCGTCGTGGCCCGCCGCGGCGAGGCCGACGAGGTCGACGAGTTCACCGCGTGGCAGGCCGAGCAGTCCGAGGTCCGGCGCCGGCGCGGTCGGCGGCGCGCGATCGGCTTCGTCGCCGTGCTCGTGCTGCTCGCGGCCCTGGCCGGGGTGTACTTCCTGTTCTCGCCGTCGGCCAACACCGTCGCGGTGCCCTCGGTGGTCGGACAGCCGCAGGCCGTGGCGCTGCAGGCCCTGTCGACGGCGGGGCTGCGTCCCACCGTCGTCCCGGTGGCCTCCCCGCCGCAGCAGGTCGGGCAGGTCGTCACGACCAACCCGTCGAGCGGCATCGACGTGCCCACGGGCAGCGTGGTCGAGCTGCGCGTCGGGCGCGGGCCGGACAACGTGCAGGTGCCGGACCTCGTCGGGCAGACCGCCACCGAGGCCCAGGCCAGCGTGCAGCGGCTGGGCCTCTCGCTCGCCCCGGTGCCCCAGCAGCGCGAGGTCGACGACTCCACGCAGGTGGGCCGGGTGCTCTCCCAGGACCCGGCGGCCGGGCAGTTCCTCGCCCCGGGCACCCCGGTGCTGCTCACCATCGGGCGCCAGCGCGAGACGCTGCGCGTGCCCGACGTCGTCAACCAGGACCGCGAGACCGCGATCCGCACGCTCGAGGGCGTGGGGCTGCGCGTCAGCACCACGGAGGTGGACGACGGGCGCGAGGCGGGCACCGTGGTCGACACCTCGCCCAGCGCCGGCTCGACGGTGCCCCGCAACTCGCAGATCACCCTCGAGGTGTCGCGCGGCAACCGGCTCTCGGTGCCCTCGGTGGTCGGCCAGACGCCGACCGAGGCCGCCCAGACGCTCTCGAGCGCCGGGTTCACGGGTCAGCTCTCCCAGACCTCGCAGCAGGTCTCGGACCCGGGCCAGGTCGGGAAGATCATCAGCCAGAGCCCGTCCTCGGGCGGCGAGGCCGGCGCGAGCGACACCATCCAGGTCGTCGTCGGCACCGGGGGCGGGGGCGGGGCCGGAGGCAGCTCCGGGGGCGACAGCGGCGGCGGCCTCTTCGGCAACTAGCCGATCAGGCGGGCGGCGCCGCGGCCAGGGCGAGCGCCCGCAGGCCCTCGGTGAGGTCGTAGACCACGCCCGCGTCGACGGGGTGGCCGCTCGCGCCCATCCAGGTGG
>CADCTH010000152.1 GCA_902805495.1 uncultured Actinomycetospora sp. | reverse complement strand
GTGTGGAACTGCAGCAGCAGGACCCCGCCGGGCGCCGTCGCGGCTGCGCGCTCGGCGAGGCCCGCGCGCTGGTCGGCGGCGTGCATGAGCCCGAAGCAGTCGACGACGACGTCGGCGGCGCCGGAGTCCGCCTCGGCCAGCCCCGTCGCCCCGAGCAGGCCGAGCCACGAGCCGCCGTGCGGGCTGCCGAACTCCGCGACGCTGCCTCCGCGCGGCAGCAGCCCCGCCGCCTCCGCGCGGGCCACCGCGTCGCGGGCCTGGTCCACCAGCGCGTCCGGCTCGGCGCCGCGCGCCTCCTCCGGCGTCGTCGGGTCCTCGGCGAGCTGCGCGAGCCCGCAGGCCGCGCACCACCACATCCGCAGGGGGAACACGGGGTCGGGGCCGGGCGCGTCCGCGAGCGGGAAGTGGTCGGCCGCGGGCTGGTCGCCGAGGTCGAGGACGACCGTGCCGTCCGTCCCGCCACACCAGCGGCAGGTCAGGGTGTCCGGGGTGCTCACCGGGCGATCCTCGCAGCGGCCCTCGCGGGGCGGTGACGGCGGGGATGGGAGGCTCGCGGCCGTGGAGGTACACGAGGGCGCCATCGAGGGGGTCCGGGTCTTCGTCCCGACCCCGCACCGCGACGACCGGGGGCTGTTCACCCGCACGTTCGACACGGCGATCGGGGCCGCGCACGGGGTCGACCTGGGGCCCGAGGCGCAGGACAGCCAGTCGCGCTCGCGCCGGGGCACGGTGCGCGGGATGCACACGCGCCGCGGGCGGGGCGAGGCCAAGCTCGTGCGCGCCGCGCACGGGGCGGTGTTCGACGTCCTCGTCGACGCCCGTCCCGGCTCGCCGACCTTCGGCCGCGTCGAGACCTTCCTGCTCGACGACGAGGAGTTCCGCCACCTCTACGTGCCGCCGGGCCTGCTGCACGGGTTCCAGGCGCTCACCGACGTCGCCGACGTCTGCTACCGCATCGACCGCCCGCACGCGCCGGGCGAGGACCTGGGCGTGGCGTACGACGACCCCGAGCTCGCCATCGCGTGGCCCGAACCGGTCACCGCGATCTCCGAGCGCGACCGCACCGCCGGCTCCTGGCAGGACCTGGTCGCCGCCCTCACGTGAGCACTTTCCGCCCCTACAGGGGCGGAAAGTGCTCACATGGGTCGTCAGGCGGGGCGCAGGGTGGCGTCGAGGGTGCCGGCGGACTGGCGGTCCTGGAGCACGGCGAGGCGGGTGAAGCGCCGGGTGAAGCCCTCCTGCGTCAGGCCCCGCTCCCGGTACTCGCGGATCAGCTCGGCGGCGCCGTCGGCCACCGACCACGCGGGCCGGAACTCGGGCAGGAACTTGCCGATCTTGGTGAAGTCGACGCGGTAGGAGCGCGGGTCGCCGCCGGTCTCGCCGGTGATGACGAGCTCCGCCTCGGGCACCGCGACCTTCACCGCGTCGGCGATGTCGCGCACCTGCACGTTGTTCTCGGTCGAGCCCACGTTGAACGCCTGCGCGCGCACCGTGGCCGCCGGCGCCGCGAGCGCGGCCACGACGGCCGCGCCGACGTCGCGGGCGTGGGCCAGCGGGCGCCACGGCGTGCCGTCGCTCATCACGAGGATGCGGTTCGACAGCAGCGCGTGCCCGACCAGGTTGTTGAGCACGATGTCCGCGCGCAGGCGCGGCGAGAAGCCGAACGCCGTCGCGTTGCGCATCGACACCGGGACGAAGTCGGCGTCGGCCATGTCGACCAGGTCGGCCTCGACGCGCACCTTCGACTCGGCGTAGGGGGTCACCGGCTTCATCGGCGCCTCCTCGTCGAGCACGTCCTCGGTGCCCGACGCCCCGTACACCGAGCACGTCGAGGCGTAGACGAACCGCCCGACGCCGGCCTCCTTCGCCAGGCGCGCCAGGCGGGTCGACGCGTGGTGGTTGATGTCGTAGGTGTGCTGCGGCGCGAGCGCCCCGAGCGGGTCGTTCGACAGCGCCGCGAGGTGCACGACGGCGTCGAAGCCGGCGAGCTGGTCGGCGGTGACGTCGCGCAGGTCGACGAGCAGCGCGGGCGGCTCGGGCGCGGGCAGCGCGCCCAGCACGCAGTCGGCGTAGAGGCCCGAGTCGAGCCCGGTGACCTCGTGGCCCGCCTCGGTGAGCATCGGCGCCATCAGCGTGCCGAGGTAGCCCTGGTGGCCGGTGAGCAGGACGCGCATCGCGGCGGTCCCTCCTTCGGGGTACGGCTGGGGGTACGGCTGGGTTCAGCGTGACGGTACGGGGGCGCCGAGCAGCGCCCGCGTCAGGTGGAAGCCCTCGGCGTAGCGCACGCCGGCCTGCACCCCGCGCACCCGGGCGAGCCCGCGGAACGTCTCGTCGTCGAACCAGCCGCGCGCCCGCTGCGAGGGGTAGTGCTCCCACAGCAGCCGGCAATTCTCGTCGACGACGTCGGGCTCCAGGGGCAGGAGCAGCGGGGTCTGCGCGAGGTCGGGCTCGGCTTTGAGGATCTCGTAGCCGAGCGCGAGGTGGTCGCGGAACACGGTGGGGACGAGCCGGGCGAGCTCGCGGTGGTCCTGGTGGTCGTCCCCGCGGTGCCCGGCGAGCACGAGGTCGGGCTCGCACGTGCGCCGGAACGCCTCGAGCTGCTCCTTGGCCCACTGCCAGTGGTGCGGCAGGCGCCCGTCGGGCATGTCGAGCACGGTCACCGCGAGGTCCGCGCCGGGGCAGAACGCCGCCAGCGCGGCGCGCTCCTCGTCCTCGCGCGGGGTGCCGCCGCCCGAGAGCACGAGGGCCCGCACCCGCAGCCCGGGGTGCGCCCGGCACAGCGTGAGCACGGTGCCGCCGGCGCCGATCGGGATGTCGTCGCAGTGCGCGGCGAGCAGGACCAGCTCGTCGAGGGCGGCGGGGACCAGGGCCCGCATCACGGGCGGCCGCTGCGCCCGAGCTGCTCCTCCACGAGCCCCTCGAGCGGCGTGCGCTCGGGCTCGCGCTCCCAGACCATCCACGGGCGGGTGCCGGCGCGGTACGCGGCCTCGAGGGCGTTGCGCTCCTTGAGGGTGTCGGCGGGCTGCCAGAAGCCGTCGTAGGTGTACGAGAGCAGGCGGCCCTCCTTCGCCAGGCGCGTGCACGCGTCGCCGACGAGGTCGCCGTTCTCCGGGATGTAGTCGATCGCCTCGGGGCGCAGCGCGAAGTAGCCCCCGTTCTCCCGGATCCGCATGTCGGTCACCGGGTAGATCGAGTTCACGTGGTCCGTGCCGTCGACGTCGACGATGTGGAACACCGCCTGCGGCGGCACCGCGAGCAGCGACGCCGTCGCGTCCGACGTCAAGAAGCGATCGATCATGTCGTCGATCGGGGCGTCGGTGAGCACGTCCGCGTAGTTGGCGAGGAAGATCTCCTCGTCCTGCACGAGGTGACGCACCCGGCGCAGGCGCTCTCCGATCGGCGACTCCAGCCCCGTGTGCACGAAGTGGATCGTCCAGTCGGCGATGTCGGAGCCCTGGAGCTCGACCTCCCCGCGCCGCATGACGAAGTCGTTGGACTCCGTCTCGCGGTAGTCGAGGAAGTAGTCCTTGACGTGGTGGGCGCCGTAGCCCAGGCACAGGATGAACTCCTTGTGCCCGAAGTGGGCGTAGTAGCGCATCACGTGCCAGATCAGCGGGCGCGGCCCGACCATCTGCATCGGCTTGGGTGCGTCGGAGTCCCCGTTGCGCATCCGCATGCCGTAGCCACCGCAGAAGAGAACGACCTTCACGATCGGAGGACCCTGCCAGACCCGGGTTCCACCACCTGCAGCGAGGGGATGGGGAACACCAGCGACCCGCCCCAGTCGGCCACGTGGGCGAGCTGCGCGGTGATCTCCTCGCGCAGGTTCCACGGCAGCACGAGGACGAAGTCCGGCCGGTCGGCGTCGATCCGCTCGGGCTCGTGGATCGGGATCCGCGTGCCCGGGGTGTACCGGCCGTGCTTGTAGGGGTTGCGGTCGACGGTGTAGGCGAGCAGGTCGGGGCGGATGCCGCAGTAGTTCAGCAGCGTGTTGCCCTTGCCCGGCGCGCCGTAGCCCACGACGGTCTCGCCGGCGTCGGCGGCGTCGACGAGGAAGCGCACGAGGTCGTTGCGGATGCGCGAGACGTCGCGGGCGAACCCGGCGTGGCCCTCGACGGTGTCCAGCCCCGCCGCGGCCTCCTCGGCCAGCACGTCGGCGACGGCCGGTTCGACCCTCGCACCCCGTTCGACGGGCCGCGCCCAGCAGCGGATCGACCCACCGTGGGTGGGCACCAGCTCGACGTCGACGAGCTCCAGCCCGCCGCTGCGCAGCGCCTTCTGCGCCGTGCCGAGCGTGTAGTACTGGAAGTGCTCGTGGTAGATCGTGTCGAACTGGTTGAGGCGCACCAGCGTCAGCAGGTGCTGCACCTCGATCGACACCCAGCCGTCGTCGGCCAGCATCGCCCGCAGGCCCTGCGTGAAGCCCACGAGGTCCGGGATGTGCGCGTAGACGTTGTTGGCCACCACGAGGTCGGCCGGCCCGTGCTCGGCGCGCACCTCGGCGCCGGTCTCCGGGGACAGGAACGCCGTCTTCGTCGGTACGCCCTTGTCCCGGGCGGCCTGCCCGACGTTGACGCTGGGCTCGACACCCAGGGCGCGCACACCGTCGGCCACGACGTGCTGGAGCAGGTAGCCGTCGTTGCTCGCCGCCTCGACCACGAGGGAGTCCGCGGTCAGGCCGACCCGGGCGGTCGCGTCGGTGACGAAGCGCCGCGCGTGCTCGACCCAGGAGGACGAGAACGACGAGAAGTACGCGTACTCGGTGAACGTCTCACCGGGGTCGATCAGCGGCGGCAGCTGGACCAGGAGGCACGAGCGGCACACCCGCGGGTGCAGCGGGAACGTCTGCTCCGGGGCCTCGAGGGCCTCCGCGGTGAGGAACAGCTCGCACGGCGGGGTGGCGCCGAGGTCGACGAAGCTCGCCAGGTCGGCCGAGCCGCAGAGTCGGCAGATGATCTTGTTGTCCAACGCTTCCTCGATCGGGGCTTCCTCAGTAGGCGCCGTCGCCGCGGAACACCGCGGAGACCGTCTTCCACATGATCACCAGGTCCATCGCGGGCGACCAGTTCTCCACGTAGCGCAGGTCGAGCCGCACCGACTCCTCCCAGGACAGGTCGGAGCGCCCGCTGACCTGCCACAGCCCGGTCATGCCCGGGCGCACGAGGAACTTGCGCTTGGCGGCGTCGGTGTAGGCGTCGATCTCGCTCGGCAGCGGCGGGCGCGGCCCGACCAGCGACATCGAGCCGCCCAGGACGTTGAGCAGCTGGGGCAGCTCGTCGAGCGAGTAGCGCCGCAGCAGCTGGCCGATCCGGGTGACGCGCGGGTCGCGGCGGAGCTTGAACAGCGGGCCCGAGCCGTCGTTGGCCCCGGTGATCAGGTCCTCGCGCAGCTTGTCGGCGTCCGGCACCATCGACCGGAACTTGATCATTCGGAAGGTCCTGCCGCGCTGCCCGACGCGGGTCTGGCGGTAGAACACCGGCCCGCCGTCGAGCTTGACGACGAACGCGATGAGCGCGAACACCGGCAGCAGCACGAGCAGCAGCGCCGCCGTCGTGACGCGGTCGAACATCAGCTTGAACACCCGCGGCACGCCCGACAGGCGCGGCTCGGTGAGGCGCAGCAGCGGCAGGCCGTCGACCGGCGCGACGTGCAGGCGCGGGCCGGCGACCTCCATGAGGCCCGGGTCGACGACCAGCTCGGAACCGGTGCCCTCGAGGTCCCAGGCCAGGCGGTGCAGGCGCTTCGGGCTCCAGCCCGGCGTCGGGGCGACGGCGACGACGCCGTAGCGCCCGCTGCCGACGCTGGTGGAGAGGTCGTCCAGGTCGCCGATGACGGGGACGCCGGCCACGTGGCCCTGGCCCTCCTCGCCGAGGCCGGTCGGCGTGCACACGCCGACGACGACCCAGCCCATGTGCGGCACGCGGCGGGTGCGCTCCACGAGGTCGCGTACGGCCTGCTCGGTGCCCACGGCGAGCACCGGGAGCATCCCGCGGCCGCGCTTGCGGGCCTGGTGCAGCCAGCGTCGCAGCAGGTAGCGGCCCGCCATGGCCAGGAGGCCGGCGACGGGCAGCACCCCGAACACCCAGGGCCGGACGCCGAGACGCTCGATCGCGAGGCCGCCGAGCCCCAGGACGATCGCCGAGGAGACGAACGCGCGGATCAGGCGGCTCCACTCCTCGGCGCCCTGGCCGAGCGTGCGCGGGTCCCAGGCCCGGCACGCCACGAGCGCCACCGGGACGATCACGGCGACCGCGCCGGCGAGCAGCCACGGGTCCGAGGCCTGCGGTCCGGTGCCGTCGCCGAAGCCGACGAGCCAGCCCAGCAGGACGCAGACGGCGAGGGTGGCCAGATCGGAGGCGGCCACGGCGAGAGCGAACTTGCGCTGCCAGCTCGCGGCGACGGCGACGCTGCCCGGCTGACCCGGGCCCTCGTCCTCCCAAATCCGCACGAAACCCGGCGCCGTGGGCGCGGGCTCGACGAACACACCGGGCTCCACGGACGGCGACACCGCCACGGGGACCTCGGGAGCGCGGTCGACCCCCGGGTCGGCCGGCAGCTCGACCTGGCCGGAGAACCTTGCTCGTCCGTTCGTCACGTCGCCCCCGTCGTGGGTCGTACGGGCGGGCGGACCCACTCGTAGCACCTCGTCGGCCATGGACACCTTTCCGCTGGACGTGAGACGCCTCGGGTCGGGGTGGGGTTGCGTCGTCGACGGCCCGGAATCCCGGTCGTCCGCGCACGCGACCCTTCCGGGGCGTGGTGGTGGATCAACGATCCGGCAGGAGCACGGTCACGCCTGCGTCACCGGACCATTGGACCGGGTGGGTCATCGTCACGGACGGGCACCCCGTTCTGCCCACGCCCCGCGACCGTCCGCGGCCCCCGGACCGACCCCCGGCCGCGTTCGGCGGTCCCTGGAGCACCTGTTCGCGTGCACCTCCCCCGTCGTCGTCGCCGCTGGTGACGAAGACCACGCTCGTGCGGGCGGTCCCGGGCTCACGGCGGCCCCGCGCCCCGGATCGGTATCGTTCGGGGCGGCCGGACCGTTGCGCCATCCCCACGGCCGGCTCTCGCCCCCGAGCGGGATTCCGCGACGTGGACCCTCGACGGGTCACCGCGCGGAGCGACCCGGAAGCGCCCGAGACGAGGAGCACCCTTGAGGACGCACGACGCCGTCGGCCGGTCGGCCGTCCCGCGCCGGCCGATCGCCCTGGCGGTCGTCCTCGCCGCCCTCGTCGCCCTGGCGCCGGGCGTGTTCGCCGGCACCGCCACGGCGGACAGCTCGCCGCCCTCGGGTGCGGACCGACCGTTGTGGGTCCTTCCGAACAGCGGCGACCTGCTCGCGGCGTTCGACCGCAACGACTACAACGAGCAGGACGGCACCCCGCGCGAGGTCCCCTCGCGGAGCGGGTCGGGGCAGGAGGCCCTGGAGTTCAGCCTGGACGGTGGCGACGAGCGCACGGAGGTGCAGCCCCGCATCCCGATGCAGCGCGAGGGCGACGTCCAGTACTACTCGTACAGCGCGGTGCTGGCCGACGACTTCCCCACCGACGTCACCACCTGGCAGCTGCTGCTCCAGTGGCACCACAACGGCGACTCGGGCTCCCCGCCCGTGGCCATCGAGGTGCGCGACAACCGGCTGGTGCTCTCCGCCGAGGGCGAGGACCGGCAGGACCTCGGGCCCGTCCGCGGGGGCGACCGGATCGACCTCACCATGCGGATCGCCTTTTCCCGCGACTCCGACCGCGGCACCGTGGACGTGTGGCGCGACGGCAACCGCGTGCTGCGCGACCACCGGCCGCCGGGCGGCACCCTGCTCGACCAGAGCGACTACATGAAGCTGGGCCTCTACCGCAGCGACTCGATCGACGAGCCGGGCCGCCTCTGGCTCGAGGACCTGCGCATCGGTCCGTCGCTCGCGTCCGTGCGCTCGGAGGAGTCGGGCTCGACGGTCACCGACGAGGACGATCCGCAGAGCGCGCCGTCGGACTCGGACGACGGGATGCTGAGCACCGTGACCTGGGTCGCCGGCGGCATGCTCGTCCTCGTGCTCGTCCTCGCCGCACTCCTGGTGCGCAGCCGGCGGGGCCGGGTCCACCACTGACGCGGCCCTCGGAGCCGGACGGCCGCCGGGAAGGCGCGAGCGGCCCGTGCGACCATGGTGGGGCCGCGTCCACCGCGGCGGTCCGCCGTGGTGTAAGGGCAACACCTCGGATTTTGGTTCCGATGATCCTGGTTCGAATCCAGGCGGCGGAGCTTCCCCGGGCTTCCCCGGAAGGATGACCCACTCCCCGGGGGCCGCCCGACGGGCCCCTCTAGCATCGCTCGCGCCCGGCTCGGACCGGGCCGACGATTCGACAGGGGACCGACCGGGACCCGTGAGGAGCCACCCCATGCGCACGTCTCCACGCAGCGCACCGCCCGCCTACGTCGTGGGCGGTTACGAGGCAGGGCTGGCCGTGGTCCGCTCGCTCGGCCGCGCGGGTGTCCCCGTCATCGCGGTCGTCACCTCGCCCCGGGAGACCACCCCGCACTCCCGGTGGGTCACGGCCGCCGTCACGGTGCCCGACCCCGCCGACGAGACCGCCGAGTTCGCCGCGGCGCTGCTCCGCCTCGCCGACGAGCACGGCCCGGGCCTGCTCGTGCCGACCACGGACGAGAGCCTCGAGGCCGTGGCCGCCCACCACGCCGAGCTCTCCGCGCGGCACGTCGTCGCCTGCTCGACCGACAGTGTGGCCCAGGGCTTCCTCGACAAGCGCATCACCAGCGACATCGCCGAGCGCGTCGGCGTCGAGGCCCCGCGCACCGTCTCGCCCGGGTCGTACGACGAGCTCGAGTCCCTCGTCGACCGGCTGCGGTTCCCCTGCCTGGTCAAGCCCGCCGAGAGCTACCGCTACAACCGCGCCTTCGGCATCAAGATGAAGCGCGTGCACACCCCCGACGAGCTGCGCGCCGCGTGGGGCGAGGCCTTCGAGCTCGGGATCGGCACGATGGTCCAGGAGCTGATCCCCGGGCCGGAGACCGGCGGGGTCAACTACAACGTGTACGTGGTCGACGGCGAGCCGCTGGTCGAGATGACCTCGCGCAAGCTGCGCCTGTCGCCGCGCGACTTCGGCTACCCGTGCGCCGTGGTCAGCCGGCACGTGCCCGAGGTGGTCGCGCCGGGCCGGGCGATCGTGCGCGGCATGGGCATCGAGGGCTTCGCGAACGTCGAGTTCAAGCAGGACGAGCGCGACGGCCGGTACAAGCTCATGGAGGTCAACGGCCGGCCCAACATGTCGGGGCGGCTCGCGCCTCGGTGCGGGATCGACTTCCCGCTGCTGACCTACCGCCACCTCGTCGACGGCGTCACCCCGGCGCAGACGCCGTGGCGCGAGGGCGTGCACTGGATCAACGAGTTCACCGACACCCGCGGCCTCGTCGCGCGCTGGCGCGACGGCCGCCTGCGCCCGCCCGGCGGGCTGCGGCCGTACCTCTCGCGGCACGTCTTCGCGACGTTCGACGCCCGCGACCCGCAGCCGTTCCTCACCCGCCTGCGCTCGCGCTTCGCCACCGAGAAGACCTCCGCGTCCCCGGGACACGCCGTCCACTAGCGCGTGTATGCCGGGCGTGTGGTCCGGGTAGAGCCTTCGCCATGGCTGACTCCGACGGGCCCCACACCGTCGACGGCGTCACGGTGACGCCGCCGGGCATCGTGAAGCGTGCGGTCACCGCGTCGGGGATCGGCAACGTCACCGAGTGGTACGACTTCGGGGTCTACGCCTACCTCGAGACGACGATCCAGGTGGTGTTCCTGCCGCCCGGCACCGCCGGCGGCCCGGTCATCACGGCCGCGCTGTTCGCTGCCTCCTTCGTGGCCCGGCCCTTCGGTGGGCTGTTCTTCGGCCCGCTGGCCGACCGCATCGGGCGCACCAAGACCCTCGCCACGACCATGCTGCTGATGGCCGTCGCCACCTTCGGGATCGGCGTGCTGCCCACCTACGCCTCCATCGGCATCGCGGCGCCGATCCTCCTGCTCGTGTGCCGGCTGCTGCAGGGCTTCTCCGCCGGCGGCGAGTACGCCGGCGCGATGACGTTCGTCGCCGAGTACGCGCCCGACCGCCGCCGCGGCTTCCTGGCGAGCTTCCTGGAGTTCGGCACGATCACCGGCTACCTGCTCGGGGCCGCGGTCGTCACCGTGCTGCAGGCCGTCCTCGGCGAGGACTCCCCCGAGCTCCTGAGCTGGGGCTGGCGCATCCCGTTCCTCATCGCCCTGCCGATGGGCATGATCGGGCTCTACCTGCGCTACCGCCTCGAGGAGACCCCGGCGTTCTCCCAGCTCTCCGAGTCGTCGGAGGAGCAGGGCAAGCAGTCGTTCCGCGGGTTCTTCCGCGCGGCGGCCAGCTACGGGTGGCGCCCGGTGCTCGTCTGCGGCGGCCTGGTGATCGTCTTCAACGTCACCAACTACACGCTCACCACCGTCGTGCCCACCTACCTCACCGAGACGCTCGGACAGTACGGGGCGCCGACGCTCACGACGACGACGTCGCACGTCCTGCAGATCCTCCTGTTCCTGGTGCTCCTGGCCATCGTGCCCGTGCTCGGCAAGATGGCCGACCGCGTGGGCCGCAGGCCGATCATCCTCACCGGCTGCGTCATGCTCCTCGTGCTCGCGCTGCCGGCGTTCCTGCTGATGCGCACGGGCTCCATCCCGGGGGTCCTCGGGGGCCTGCTCCTGCTGGGCATCACGATGGTGTGCTTCAACGCGACCATGCCCTCGACGCTGCCCTCGCTGTTCAGCACGGGCGTGCGCTACGGGTCGCTGGCGATCACGTTCAACATCGCGGTCTCGGTGTTCGGCGGCACCACGTCGGTCATCGTCGAGGGGCTCATCGCGCTGACCGGGGTGCTGGTCATGCCGGCGGTGTACCTGATGCTCGCCGCCGCCGTCGGCCTCGTCGCGGTGCGCTACCTGCGGGAACCGGGGACGGCGCCGCTGCCCGGTTCGAACCCGGCGGCCGCCTCCGACGAGGAGGCCCGCGAGCTGGCCGCCGCGCGCAGCTGATCTGCCGGCGCCTGCGCCCGCGGGAGCACGTCGGTGGGTCGCTCGCGGGGGTCGAACTCGCGCGGGTCGGTGCCCGGATCGGCGACGACGTCCGCCCAGGCGTCGACCACCAGGGCCGCGGCCAGCACGACGGCCAGGGCCACGCCGACCGCGCCGAGCGTGTCGGTCGGGTAGTGGTACCCGCGCCCCACCAGCGAGGCGCCGACCGCGACGACCAGCACCGCGAGTCCCGCGACCACGACCAGGCGCACCGCGCGCGGCACGGCCAGGCCCAACAGCAGCACCGCGCACGCCACGGCCAGGGACGCCACCGAGGTCGTGTGGCCGCTGGGGAACGCCAGCTCGTCGCCACGGGTCCGCTCGACCAGCGGCTTGAGCACCAGCGAGGTCGTGGCCATGGCCGTCGGCGGGCCGGCGAGGACGAGCGCGAGGCCCCGCCCCCCGCGCAGCGCCCAGGCCAGCGGCGCCAGCACCAGCAGCGCGGCCACCACGGGGACGGGCCCGCCCAGCGCCGCGAGCACCTGCCCGGCGACGCGCGGGAGGCCCTGGTGCATGTCGACCAGCCCGGCGAGCTCGCGGTCGGTCCGCCCGGCGCCGGCGTCGCCGGCGTCGCGCCCGGCGAGCACGGCGGTGACCGCCGCGGCGAGCGCGGCCAGGCCCGCGACGGCGAGGCGACGGTCGGGCCGCACGAGGCGGGCGTGACGGGCCGTGAGCGACCGTGCGGGACCGGTGATCGGGCGCGGCATGGGTCCGGAGGATGCCCGATGCCCGGGGCCGGTCGCGGGCCCTCCCCGGGGAGGTAGCAGAGTGGGTCCCGACGGTCGGCGGAGCGTCAACCCCCGGCGTGCAGGGATCGCCCGATCGTCGGACCCGGACGTCCCCCTGGGCGATCGGGAGGCGGAGGTGACCATGCTCCCGGGCCGCACGACCAGCCCCTCGGCACCTCGACACGTCCGCTCGGAGGCCGTGGACCTCGTGGACCGCGCGCGGTGCGCGACCCTCGCCGCCTCCTGCCTCCCCGCGCACGACCCGCTGGGCGTGCTCGCCGAGCTCGACGCCGTGCTGGACGCGGGCCGCGGCCACGAGCCCGGCGTGCGCGCGCTCCTGCTGCGTCTGTCGCTCGTCGCCCGCACGATCTTCGCCTCCGACCCCGCCGACGCCCACCCGGGCGACCCCGCCGGCGCCACCGCGGCCCTCGGCCGCCAGCTCGACGAGCTGCTCGCCCTCGTCGCCGAGCACGGGCTGTCGCTCTTCGCCGCCGACGCGCAGATGCTCGCCGCGCGCCGGGCGATGCTCGACGGCGACGACCACACGGCCCTGGCCGCGGCGTCGGCCGGGCTCGCGCACCTCGAGGAGCCGGTGCTGGTCGACCACGCCCCGACCGTGGCCGAGCACCGCCGCAACCTCGCCTGCGCGCGGCGGCTTGCTGCGAGCACGCTGGTGTCGCTGGACCTGCACGACCTCGCCGAGACCCTGCTCGACCAGGCCGCCGAGACCGAGACGACGGGCTACGAGCGCGTGCGCCTCGGGCTGTCCTGGGGCCTGCGCCTCGAGCGCGGGGGGCGGCCCGGCGGGGAGCGCATCCGCGCG
>CADCTH010000151.1 GCA_902805495.1 uncultured Actinomycetospora sp. | reverse complement strand
TGGGCACCGGCGGCACCCCCGGGGCTCGCCGCCGGCCCGCGGCGAGTGCCCCCGACCGGGCGAGGGCCGGTCCGCCCCGCCCGCCGACGAGGATCTGCTCGGTCGGAGGTGGTCCCGGGACCGCGGGGTTCATCCGCCGGGCCGTCGGCCGGGCACGGTCCACGCCGTCCGGTTCCATGACCCCGAGCCTCTCAACCGCCGCGGCCCGGATCCTGCTCCGGAACTTGCAGATGGCTGACGAATGGCCGGGCGTCAGGGCGCCGGGTGCAGCAGATCCCCGAGGGTGGTGTGGCCGACGTCCCCGCCGGAGAGCGGGCGTCCGGCCACCGCCTCGATCCCGGTGACGAGTGACAGGGCCAGCACGAAGACCAGCAGGGTGACACCGAGAGCACCGACGACGCCCAGCACACGGTTCCGCGGCCTCCCGTGGGCGGTCCGGCCCTGTCCGACGCCGGCGAGGTGGCCCCCCGGCGGCGTCACACCGACCGTGTCCTGTCCGCGCCGGGGAGCTCGCACCCGGTGATCGGCCCGTGCTCCCGGTGTCCTGCGGTCGGCCCGTCGCATACGCCGCTGTACCCGCACGGCCCGGCCGGGAGTCCCGCGGGCTCCCGGCCCGGCGTCGCGCCGCTCCACCGGGTGACGCACTCAGCCCTGCCGAGACGCCTCGTCGTCCGACCCCGAGGTGCGCTCACGCTTCTCCGGCGCGTCGGCGTCCCGCGCGCGGGCGGCCGCCGGACGGCCCTCGTCGTCGTAGTACTCGTCGGGCAGCCCGACGTTGTCGTGGGCGCGCTGCGCGGCGCGCCGGTTCTCCTGCTCCATCGCTCCTCCTCGAGCCTCGGTGTATTCCGGTGGTTCAGTCCTGCCGCGACCCCGACGGCGCCGGGACCTGCGAGAACTCGGCGACGGTGGTCTCCCCCAGCGACGGGTCGACCTCGTCGTCGTCGAGGCCCGCGCCGTCGGCGGGCTCCTCGAGCGCCGAGGTGTCCTCGTGGTGCCGGCCCTCGCCGTTGCCCGTGGTGCTCAAGACCGCTCCTGCTGGGCGGGCCGCCGACCGCAGACCGGGTACCGGGGAGGCCTCGGACGGCATCCGGACCACGAACCGCTCGCTCGAGAGCGCCTTGACCAGCCCCACTCCCATCGCGATCAGCACGAGACAGAACGGCAGGCCGGCGAGGATCGAGGCGGTCTGCAGGGCGCTGAGGGCGTCAGCGCCGCTGGCCGCACCGGCGCCGAGCAGCACCGCCGCGATCACGCCCTCCATCACCGCCCAGAACAGGCGCTGCTGCCAACGCGGGTTGGGGTCGCCGCCGTTGGTGAGGATGTCGACGACGAGGGACCCGGAGTCCGACGAGGTCGCGAAGAAGAGGACCACGACGATGATCGCGACCACCGAGGCGAGGGCCGCGGCGACCGCCCCGACCGGGAGCTGCTGGAGCAGCACGAACATGCCCGTCTCGGTCGAGGCCCCGGCCAGCGGGTTGGCCGCGTCCTGCCGCAGGGCGTTCAACGCCGACTCACCGAAGACCGTCAGCCACACCATCGACGCGCCGACCGGAGCGAACAGGGCTCCGGCGACGAACGAGCGGATCGTGCGCCCGTAGGAGATGCGCGCCAGGAACATGCCCACGAACGGCGACCAGGAGATCCACCAGCCCCAGTAGAAGAGCGTCCAGCTCGCCTGCCACTCCTGCGCTGCGGGCTCGCCCGGATAGGTCTGGAAGCTCTGCGCCGGCAGGTTCTGCACGTAGTACCCGACGTTGCTCACCGTCGTGTTGAGCAGGTCGCGCGTCGGCCCGAACGCGAACACGAAGACCATCAGCGCGAACGCGAGCCACAGGTTGATCAGCGACAGGTTCCGGATGCCCTTGTCGATCCCCAGCATCACCGACACCACCGCGATCGCCGTGATCCCGAGGATCAGACCGATCTGGAGCGGCGTCGTGTTGCTGATGCCGAACAGGGTCTCCAGACCGGCGCCGACCTGCTGCGCCCCCAGCCCCAGCGAGGTGGCCAGACCGAACAGGGTGCCGAAGACGGCGAGGACGTCGACCACGAAACCCGGCCACCGGTTGATGCGGTCCCCGAGCAGCGGGTAGAGCGCGGATGCCGGGCGCAACGGGAGGCCCTTGCGGAACGCGAAGTACCCCAATGCCAGCCCGAGCACGATGTAGATGGCCCACGGGTGCAGACCCCAGTGGAAGAAGGTCAGGAACATCGCGTTCGTCGCCGCCTCGGGCGTGCGGCCCGGGCCGACCGGTGGCTCCTGGAAGTGGCTGACCGGCTCGCTGACCGCGTAGTAGACGAGCCCGATGCCCATACCGGCGGTGAACAGCATCGCGAACCACGACATCGTGCCGTACTCGGGCGTCGAGTCCGCCGGGCCGAGGCGGATGCGGCCGTAGCGCGAGGCCATGAGCACGACGACGAAGACCAGGAACCCGCTGGCGCTGAAGACGTAGAGCCAGCCGAAGTTCGTGACGATGAACGAGTTGGTCGCGCTGGCCGCCGAGGAGAGTGACGCCGGCGACAGGACGCCCCACAGCACGAGCGCGACGGCGATCAGCGCCGACGAGACGAAGACCGGCGGGCTGGTGTGCTCGCGGAGATGGCGGATCAACGGGAGGGTCCCTCCTCCGGCCGCACGGGGCCGGTCACGGGGCCTCGGCGCCGGGCGGTGCGAGTGTCGGCAGCAGGACCAGGGCGCCTTTCTCGGTGTCCCGAGACCGAGTGGACAGTCCCGGGCCGGCACGGCGCCACCGCCTGCGCCGGACGTCAGGCGATCGCAAGGCGCGTCCGGTGTGGACGCGGGGCCGGGTGATCGTCAGCTCGTCGCAAGCCGGTCGGGGCGGAGCACGTGGTGACCTGGTGGGGCACGGGGCACCGCCCCTCGATGTCGCGACGACCCCGACGAGAGAGGTACGACGTGAGTCTCCTGGGCAATCTGCGCGACCTGGTCGGCGAGCTGCCGGACGACGGCGAGGCGTGCCCGCCGCCCGAGCCCCCGCCCGCGTCGTCCCTCCCCGCGTCGTCCCCGACGCGGCCCGGCTCCGCCGTGGGTCAGTCGCTCTCGAGGAGGTGCTCGATGTCGTCGTTGTGGCCGACGGCGAGGATGACGTCGTCGCGCGACACGACGGTCTCGTTCGTGGCGTAGCTGAACGAGCCCTCGCCCTTCTTGACCGCCACGACGGTGATGCCGTGCTTGCTGCGGATCTCCGTCTGGCTGAGCGGGACGTCGAGGATCTCGCGGGGCGGACGGAGCTTCGCGAGCGCGAAGTCGGCGTCGATCTTCATGTAGTCGAGCACGTTGCCCGAGACGAGGTGGGCCACCCGCTGGCCCATGTCCTGCTCGGGGAACACCACGTGGTGCGCCCCGATCCGCTCGAGGATGCGGCCGTGGTGGGCGCTGATGGCCTTGGCCCAGATGTCGCCGATCTCCAGGTCCACCAGCAGCGACGTCACCAGGATGCTGTCCTCCAGGTGGTCCCCGATGGCGACCACGGCCCGGCGGAACTCGCCGACGCCCAGCTGCTGCAGGGCCTCCATGTCCGTGCAGTCGGCGGTCACCGCGTGGGTGAGCTGCGAGGACAGGTTCTGGACCGTGCGGTTGACGCTGTCGATCGCGAGGACCTCGGTGCCCTGCCGCTCGAGCTCCATGGCGATCGCGGTCCCGAACCGGCCCAGCCCGATGACCACCACCGGCTCGTGGTGCGTGTCAGCCAATGATCGTCCTCTCCTCGGGGCGCTCGTAGTGCCGGGGACGCTCGCGCAGGGCCAGCGCCGACGCCAGCGCGAGCGGTCCCAGCCGGCCCACGAACATCAGCACGACGAGCACCACCTGTCCGGCCGCCGGGAGCTCCGCGGTGATCCCCGTGGAGAGCCCGACCGTACCCAGCGCGGAGAGGACCTCGAAGAGCACGCGGTCCAGGTCCTCGTCGCTCAGCCCGAGCACGACGAACGTGGAGACCACCGCGAGACCGACGCCGAGCAGGGCGACGGCCAGCGCCTGGCGCTGGTTGGCGATCGGGATCCGGCGGCGGCCGACGTCCACGTCCCGTTCCCCGCTCATCTCCGCCCACAGGACCGCCGCCAGCAGTCCGAACGTCGTGACCTTGATGCCCCCGGCGGTGCTGGCGCTGCCGCCGCCGATGAACATGAGGACGTCGGTGGCCAGCCAGCTCTCCGGGGTCATCGCCCCGATCTCGACGGCACTGAACCCGCCGCTGCGCGGCATGACGGCCGAGAAGAACCCGACCAGCACCTTCCCGGCCACGCCCATCGGTCCCAGCGTCGCCGGGTTGCCGTACTCGAGCAGGAACAGCACCACCGCGCCGACGACCAGCAGCGCGCCGGAGGCGACGAGGGTGATGCGGGTCGTCACCGACCACGTCCGGGGCCGCCAGGACCGGACGAGCTCGAAGATCACCGGGAAGCCGAGACCCCCGGCGATGACGGCCAGGGCCACCGGGAGCAGCATCCACGGGTCGCCGGCGAAGCCCGTCATCCCGTCGGACCAGAGCACGAATCCGCCGTTGTTGAACGCCGAGACCGCGTGGAACACGCCCTCCCACGCCGCCCTCCCCGGAGCCACGTCGTAGGCCGTCGCGAGGCGCAGGGCCAGCGCCACGGCGGCCACGGCCTCCCCGGCGAGGCTGAAGAGCACGACGTTGCGCAGCACCCGGCGGACGTCGCTGAGGTCCAGGTTGCCGGACTGGGCCCGGGCGGCCAGCCGGGCCCGCAGGCCCAGCCGGCGCGACACCAGCACCACCAGCAGTGACGCCACGGTCATGATGCTCAGCCCGCCGACCTGCATGAGGCCGAGGATCACGAGGTGGCCCGCCGTCGACCACGACGTGCCCGTGTCCACGGTGACCAGCCCGGTCACGCACACCGCCGAGGTCGCGGTGAACACGCTGTCCAGGACGCTCGCACTCTGCCCGTCGGCCGAGGACACGGGCAGGAGCAGCAGCCCGGTCCCGATGGCGATGCCCACCGCGAACGTCGCGGCGATGATCTGGGCCGGGCTGCCCGCACGCGGGCGGTGACCACGCGGACGCCGAGGGACCTTCACCACCGCCAGCTACCCCGTCGGCGGCCTCCGATCCCACCTCGACGGCGTCAACCGCTGAACTGCTGGATGCGGACGTACTCGAGGTGCCGTTCGTACTGGTCGAGGATGTCGTCGGTCAGCTGCCCGTAGGTGTAGCCCATGACGTCGTAGTCCTGGCCGCCGTCCTGCAGGTGCACCTCGAGCCGGGTGTAGGTGTCGGTGCCCTTCGGGACCGCGCGGCCGTAGACGGGGATGGGGACCTCACGCGGCCGGATCCGGTACAGGAACTGGTGTCCCGCCCCCAGGTCGGCGACCAGCTCGACGATCGTCGTGCGGTCCTCGTCGCGGTCCTTCCGCGCGTCGGCCTCCACACCGCGCTCCTCCAGGTGCGTGGCCACCTCCTCCACGGCCGGGAGCGCCACCTCGTCGAGGAACTCCTCGGCACGATCTCGCCCGGGGAACGACATGGCCCGGTCCAGCCGCTGCCGCCACCCCAGGCCGCCGTGGTGCTGACCGTCGGCGGGACTGCGGCCGGAGATCGACGACCGCAGGGCGTACTGCTGGCTCGCCGCGTGCATGTCCTCCACCCGCAGCGCCTTGTAGAGGCCGTACATGACCAGCAGGATCACGAACGCGAACGGCAGCCCCATGATGATCGTGGCGTTCTGCAGCGCGGGCACGCCGCCGACGAGGAGCATCCCCACGGTGAGCAGGCCGGTGGCCACCGCCCAGAAGATGCGCACCGCCGGCGTCCCGTCCGACTGCGGAGTCCTGAGGTGCGAGCTCAGGTTCGCCATCACCAGGGCGGCCGAGTCGGCCGAGGTCACGTAGAAGAGCAGGCCGACGAAGGTGGCGACCCCGGCGATGAACGGGACCGCCGGGTACTGCGCGAGCAGCTGGTAGAAGCCCTGCGCGTTGTTCTCCACGGTGTTCTGCCCGAACGCCACGTCGCCGTTCCGGATCACCTCGATGGCGCTGTTGCCGAAGATCGAGATCCACATGACGATGTAGCTGAACGGGATGATCAACGTCCCGGCCACGAACTGGCGGATGGTGCGGCCCCGGGAGATGCGGGCCAGGAACAGCCCCACGAACGACGCCCAGGCGATCCACCACGCCCAGAAGAAGAGCGTCCACGAGCTGAGCCAGTCGACGGGCTGGTCGAAGGCGAACGTCTCCAGCGTCAGCCCGGGGAAGGAGCTGACGAAGTCACCGACGTTCTGCACGAGCGCGTTGAGCAGGAACACCGTGTTGCCCGCGACGAGCAGGTAGAGGGCCAGCCCGATCGCGAGGAGCACGTTGAGCTGGCTCAGCAGCTTGATGCCGCGGTCCACGCCGCTCACCGCGGACACCGTGGCCATGATGACCGCGACGGCGACCAGCCCGATCTGGGCCCCCGTCCCCTCCGGGATACCGAACAGGAAGGTCAGCCCGTAGTTGAGCAGCACCACGCCGATCCCGAGCGACGCCGCGACCCCGAAGATCGTGCCGAGGACGGCGGCGAGGTCGACGGCGGTACCGATCCCGCCGTGGATCCGCTTGCCGAAGATCGGGTAGAGCGCGGACCGGATCGCGAGCGGGAGGTTGCGGCGGTAGGCGAAGTAGGCCAGCGCCATGCCCATCAGCGCGTAGAGCCCCCAACCGCTGATCCCGTAGTGGAACAGCGTCCACACGGTGGCGTCCTCGGCGGCCTGCAGGGTGCCGCCCTCGCCCCGCGGCGGGGTCAGGTACTGGGTGACCGGCTCCACCACCGCGAAGAACATCAGGTCGGTGCCGATCCCGGCCGCGAACAGCATCGACGCCCACGCGAACGTGCTGAACTCGGGACGCGAGTGCTCCGGGCCGAGCCGGGTCCGGCCGAGGCGGGAGGCGCCCACGACGATCACGAAGACCAGGACGAGCGTGGTGAGCAGGATGTAGAACCAGCCGAACCACTCGGAGGTCCAGCCGACCACCGCGCCGATGGTGTCCGAGGCGGAGGTGGGGGCGATGATCGCCCAGAGCGCGACGGCGAGCGTCACCGCGGCGGACCCGTAGAAGACGACCGGCTTGATCCGGGCGCCGGGCTCGGAGCCCGCCGTCGGCGCATCGGTCTGGACCTCACTCATGACGCCCTCCACTCGTTGCCGCACCACCCGCCCCCGAGCCGGAACCGGACGAGTTTCCCACGTCCGGGGATCCGTGCGAAGGCACTTCTCTGGGGTTTCACGGCGGGAGGAGGCACACTGGTCCGCGGTGTGCCGGGAAGTCTGGTCGGCGTGACGGGAGTGACGCGCGACCCGAGGACGGCGACCGATGACCACCGGCGCAGCAGGACCGACACCACCCGAGCCGCCGCGTCCGCTCACCGAACGGGAGCAGGCCGCGCTCGCGAGGCTCGAGGCGGAGGCCCGGCGCGAGGACCCCGAGTGGTGCGACGTCCTCGAGCACCAGCCGCCACCACCACGCCGGCCCCGCGCCCGCGACCTCGTGATCCAGGTCGTGGCGGTCGTGGTCCTGGCCGTGCTGCTGTTGCCGAGCGCGTGGCTGGGCGGTCTGGTCGCGGTGATGGTGCTGGTCGGGCCGCTCGGGGCGGCGTTGTGGGCGATGCGGCGAGGCATGCTCTGACCCGGGCGGGGCACCGTCCTCAGCGCGGCTCCGCCGGAGCGCCACGACGGCGTGCCGCGCGGGCGATGGCGTGGCTGGCCACCGGGGCGGTGAGGACCGTGAACACGATGCCGACCGCTGCGTAGGAGATCGTGGCGGCGTTCTCGGTGGCGACGGACGAGGCGAGCACGCAGCACACCCCCGGTCCGGTGGCGAGGCTCTGGGCGTGCAGCTTGCTGTAGGTCCCGGGCATGCGCAGCACCCCGACCAGGGCGATCGTCATCAGGCCCAGGCCGACCACCAGGAGCAGCCCGCCGACGACGTCGAGCACGACGGAGATCATTCGAGGGGCCCTCCGGTCGCCAGGTAGCGGGCCGTCGCCACGGTCGCGACGAGGGACAGCAGGGCCAGGGCGACCGCCGCGTCCAGGTAGTGCGGCACGTCGCGGAGGTAGGACAGCAGCGCCAGCAGCGCCACGACGAGCACCGCCAGCAGGTCGAGGGCGATGAGGCGCTGGAGCACGTCCTCCCCGCGCAGCAGCGCGAGGCCGCCGACCACGACCAGCAGGGTCACCCAGACCAGGGCCGGGACGGCGACGAGCGCGGTCACGGGAAGACCCGCTGCTGCCGGCGCCGGTAGGAGGCCATCTGCTCGTCGCGGACGGTCTCGGGATCGTGCGCGTCGAGCACGTGGACCAGCACCGCCCCGCGCTCCTCGTCGACGTCGACGACGACCGTGTTGGGCGTGATGCCGAGGCGGATGCCCCACGCCGCGAACGAGGCCGGCGAGGTGGGCCCGGTGGGGAGCCACACCAGTCCCGGGTCCGGGGGCCGGCGCAGGCAGCAGCGGATCACCTGCGCGCTGCCGGTGACGACGTCGACGAGCGTGCCGCCGATCAGGGCCGGGACCCCGGCGAGCCGGCGCAGGGTCGCGCGGGCCGAGGTCGGGGCGGACGCCTCGCGGCGACGGCGTCCCACCGCGACGACCAGAGCCGCGAGCACGACGCCGGTCGCGATGTCGCCGGGCTTCGTACTCGAGACGATCAGCAGGTAGAGGCCGGTGAGCGCCAGCACCCGCAAGAGGATCCCGATCATCGTGTCGCTCCGTCCGCTTCGGTGGCCACGCTGTCGGCGGCGGCGGCCGACAGTGCCGCCAGGGGCTCGGGCCAGGCCCCGCCGACGAGCAGGACCAGGGCGAGTGCGACGGCGATCGCGCGCAGGGACACCGACCGCGTGTGCTCGCCCCGGGCGTCGTCGGCGTCGGCCGAGACCTCCTCGTCGTCCTCGGCCCAGAACTCGCGCTGGTAGATGAGGAACAGGTAGAGCAGCGACAACGCGCTGCCCAGGACGAGCAGGGCCACGAGGGTGGGACTCCGGGCGTCGACCGCGGTGCGGAAGACCGCGAGCTTGCCGACGAACCCCACCGCGGGCGGGACGCCGGCCACGCTCAGCGCCCCGACGACGAAGGCGCCGGCGACCAGCGGGCCCCGCACCGCCGTGGTCAGGAACAGCAGGGCCTTGTTCAGCGCGTTGACCACGCTGTACAGCACCGCGGCGGCGAGCCCCGCCGGGCCGCCCACGCCGACTGCGACGAGCACGTAGCCGACCTGGCCGATCGCGGAGTAGGCGAGCATCTCGGCCGGGCGGCGGCGGGCCACCGCCAGCACGCCCCCATAGATGATCGACGCACCGCCCAGGGCGATCAGGACCGTCGCGGAGAAGCGGAGCTGGTCGGTGAAGATGCCGGCGCCGAAGCGCAGCAGCCCGTACGCCCCGATGTTGGCGACCGCCCCGCTGAGGACGGCCGCGACGGCGGGCCGCGTGTTCGCGTAGACGGTGGGCAGCCAGTAGTGGAACGGGAAGAGCCCGAGCTTGACGCTGAAGGCGACGAAGAAGCCGACCGCGACGGCGA
Source organism: uncultured Actinomycetospora sp. (assembly GCA_902805495.1). Classification (GTDB taxonomy): domain Bacteria; phylum Actinomycetota; class Actinomycetes; order Mycobacteriales; family Pseudonocardiaceae; genus Actinomycetospora. Next base: position 4,497 of record CADCTH010000151.1, on the reverse strand, counting down.
CGGCCGCGCTCGCGGGGACCTCGGCGATCCGCACCGCCACGTCGCTCATCGCCAGGGTGCCGGTGACCCGGTAGGTGCCGGCGACCGCGAGCAGGAAGATGAACGACCCGAGCAGGTTGACCGAGGCGAAGATGACCGCGGCCCGCAGCTGGGCACGCTGCGCGCCGTAGGCGGTGAGCACGTACGCCGCGATCATGGACATCTCGAAGAACACGTAGAAGTTGAAGACGTCGCCGGTCAGGAACAGGCCGTTGAGCCCCGCCGCGAGGAGGACCAGCAGCCCGGGGAACGTGCGTTCCCGGACGCCGACGACGGCTTCCGCGGCCGCCGCCACGAGCACCACGAAGACGGACAACAGGGCGAAGGTCACGCCGAGCGCGTCGGCCCGCAGCACGATGCCCACGCCCGCGGGCCAGCCGCCCGTCACGTACTCGACGGCGCCGCGGCGCAGGACGGCGGCGGCGAGCACGGCCAGCACCGCCAGGGTGGCCACGAGCGTCGCCACGGCCACCCATCCCACGGCGCGACGACGCCCGTCGAGGACCACGAGCGCCAGCCCGGCGGCCCACGGCACGAGCAGGGCGAGCGAGAGGGCGGTCATTCGGTCTCGTCCCCCTCGCGGCGCCCGGCGCCCTCGGGGTCGACGACCGCGGGCCGGTCGACGTCGCGCAGCTCGTCCCGCTCGGCCGTGCCGTGCGCGACGACGACCCGGTGGACGAGCGCGAGCAGCAGCGCCAGGGTCCCCATGCCGATGACGAGCGCGGTGAGGGCCAGCGCCTGCGGGAGCGGGTCGCTCAGCGGCCCGCCCTGCTCCGGGTCGATCGCCGCGCGGCCCTCCGACAGGCTCGACCCGATGATCGTGACGATGGCGCACTGGGAGATCAGGGCGATCCCGGCGACGACCCGGATCAGGCTGCGCTGCAGCAACAGGTACGACCCCGCCCCGAACAGCACGGCGGCGACGGCCGCGATCGCGAGGGTCACGTCGAGTGCTCCTGGTCGGGGTCGGCGAGCTGGTGGACGAGCACGGTGACCACGCCGACCACCAGCAGGAAGATGCCGACGTCGAAGCTGACGGCGGTCATCAGCTCCGCCGTGCCGACGCTCACCACCTTCTCGTCGGGCCCCGGCCGGTGGCTGAAGACGGGCTCGTCCAGGGCCAGGGGGAAGAACCCGCTCACCAGGGCGAGCGCCGCGCCCGCGGCCGCCACGCGCGGCGCGTGACGCAGGACGGGCAGGGCCTCCTCGGCGCCGCGGGCACCCAGGGCGACCGCGTTCAGCGCCACGGCGAGACCCACGACCATGCCGGCGGCGAAGCCGTCGCCGACCTTCGTGTAGCCCTTCACGATCAGGGCGACGGCGACCACGACGCTCGGTCCCAGCAGGAGCCGGGCGACCACCCGCACGATGACCGTCGGGCCCCGGGACGACCCGGGCGCGGTAACCAGAGCCTCCCCCGCCGCAGGAGCGTGGCCACGCCGACCGCCGCGATGAGCAGGACGGTGATCTCCCCGAGCGTGTCCAGCCCGCGGAAGTCCGCCACGATCACGGTGACCACGTCCTTCCCGTGCGCCGCCGGGGTGAGCCGGATCTGGTCGGCGGACACCGACGGGGCCTCCCGGGGTTCGGACAGGTAGCCCCAGATCACCGCGAAGGCGCCGAGGCCGGCGATCGCGCCGATCACGGGGTCCCGCCACCGGCGCCCAGCGCGTGGTGCGCTCTCCCGTCGTGGTTCGGTGCCCGGGAGGCGGGCCAGGGCGGCGAGGAAGACCAGGGTCAGCATCGTCTCGACCAGCACCGCCACCAGCGCGACGTCCGGCGCAGCCTGCAGGGCGTAGACCGCGGCCAGCGCGAACCCCACCGCGGACAGCGCGAGCACGATGCTGAGTCGCTCTCGTGTGCGCGCCGCCACCACGGTGGCGACACCGGTCAGCGCCAGCAGGGGCAGCACGAGCCAGTCGGTCCCCGAGATCGGGCCCACCGAGTACGCCTGCGCGATGGGCGTGGAGGCGAACGCGGCGGCGGCGAGCGCGCCCGCCGGGACCAGCACCGCGGCGATGCTGCTGCGCAGGTCGCGGGTCTCCCAGTCGTGCACCCGGCCGGACCACCGCCGCAGCCCCAGCACCGAGGCGGTGTACGCCCGCCGCGGCCCGAGCCGGTCGCCGGCCACCGCGAGGGCGCGCGACGCCCGGTCCCGGAGCCCCGTGACCGCGAGCAGGAGCCCACCCAGGGTCCACGCGGCCAGGGCCATGACGTTGGTCGCCCGCAGGTCCAGGTGGTAGGCGGGCGACAGGGCGACCGGTGCCGCGTGGGAGACGGCGCCGGCGTCCTCGGCGAGCTGCGTGATCGGCGCGGGCAGCACCCCCACGACGAGCGCCACGAGGGCCAGCAGCACCACCGGGACGACCAGGACGCGGGACAGGGGCGCCGGCGTCGTGCCCGTCGGGCCGAGGAACAGCCGCATCCAGTACCGGCCGATGTAGGCGAAGGTCAGCGCGGCGGCGAGCACGGCCGCGACGACCAGGACCGGGCCCTGCTCCTTCGCGGCCCCGAAGAACAGCTCGTCGGAGAAGAACCCGCCGGTCAGCGGCAGCGCGGCCAGCGTCGCGGCCGCGACACCGGTGGCGCCCGCCAGCACGGGCAGGCGGCGACCCAGCCCGCCGAGGTGCGACAGCCGGTCCTCCCCGGTGGCCGTGGTCACGGCGCCGGCGGACAGGAACAGCGCGCACTTGGCCACCGCGTGCACGACCACGTAGAACGCGGCGGCACCGCTCGCAGCCGCCCCGACCATGCCGTACAGCGTGACCACGTACCCGTACTGCGAGATCGTCGAGTAGGCCAGCACCTGCTTGAGCTCGTCACGCCCCAGCGCCAGCACCCCGCCGACCGCGATCGACGTCAGCCCGACGACCAGCAGCACCGTCAGCACGACCTCGCTGCGGGCCAGCAGCGGGTGGACACGCCCCAGGACCAGCACGCCGGCGGCGACCATCGCCGCGGAGTGCAGGTACGCCGAGACCGGCGTCGGGGCCTCCATCGCGCGCGGGAGCCAGAAGTGGAGCGGGACCTGGGCGCTCTTGGCCAGCGCCGCCACGACGATCAGCAGGCCCGCGACGGTCGTCGTCGTCCCCGGCTCCGCGCGCTCGACCAGCTCCGGCACGGAGAACGTGCCGTAGGTCGCGGAGAGCAGCACCGCGCCGGCGAGGAGCGCCACCGCGGGCACGATCGTGACCAGCAGCGCGGTGAGGGCGGCGGTGCGCGCTTCGCGCCTCTCCCGGTCGAAGCCGATGAGGAAGTAGGAGCACACCGCGGTGAGGTCGAAGAAGACGAAGATCAGCACGAGGTCCGTGGCCGTCGCCAGACCGACCATCGCCACCGCGAACAGCGCCATCCAGGGCCAGAAGCGCCAGCGCTCGGACCGCGGGCGACCGTGATCGGCGAGGTGTTGCGACAGGTACCGCGCGCCGTAGCCGAAGACGACCGCCCCGACGCCGGTGGCGAGCAGCGCGTACAGCGCGGCGAGACCGTCGAAGGCGAAGTCGAGCCGCACGCCGAGCGTCGGTGCCCAGGGCAGGGACACCGTGGCGCCACCACGCAGCCACCCCACCAGGCACACGACGAAGCCGGCGGCTGCCGCGGCGCAGCACGACCAGCCCTGCACGTCGAGCCGCGGCCGGCTCGTGGGGGCGACGGACGCGTCCGTGGTCGCGTCCGTGGTCGCGTCCGCCATCACGCGCGGGCGGCCGGAGGCATGACCCCGACGCGGTCCGTGGGCGCGGACGCCGGGTGCTTGGCCACGCCGAGGACATTGCCGACGCCGGGGGTGGCGGAAACCCGCCCGACGGGCAGCTGGACGTCGATCACGGGCGACGGCCGCCGCGGGTCGCGAAGTGCGCGATCACGGCCGGGACCACCATCCCGCCGACCAGGAGCAGGACGAAGGCCCACGTCCGCGGGAGGACGGCCACGGCCACGACGCACACCGCGCCCACCTGGATCAGCGCGTTGTAGCGACTACTGGCGGTCCGCCTGCTCAGCGGTCGGGACGGACGGGGGGAGGCCGACCGTGGGGAGCTCCTCCGCGATCTCCCGAGGGCCGGCTGCGGGCCCGTCGCCCTTCGCCGTGCCGCCGGCGTGCTCGAAGAAGCGCAGCATCTCCACCGGGAACGGCATCACCAGCGTGCTGTTCTTGTCCGAGGCCACGTCGGTGACGGTCTGGAGCAACCGCAGCTGCAGGGCCCCCGGGGTCTCCCCCATGGCCGCGGCGGCCTGGGACAGCTTGGTGGAGGCCTGCAGCTCGCCGTCGGCGTTGATCACCCGGGCGCGTCGGTCGCGCTCGGCCTCGGCCTGGCGCGACATGGAGCGGCGCATCCCTTCGGGCAGGGAGATGTCCTTGATCTCCACGCGGTCGACGTGGATCCCCCAGTCCTCGGTGGGAGCGTCGATGACGTCGCGCAGCTCGGCGTTGATGCGGTCCCGGTCGGAGAGCAACGTGTC
>CADCTH010000150.1 GCA_902805495.1 uncultured Actinomycetospora sp. | reverse complement strand
CCGGCGAGCGACACCAGCCCGGCCCACCGCCCGGCAGCCAGCACCCCGCCGACCAGGCCCGTCGCCCCGCCCGCCACGGCGGCCACCGCGGCGTACGCCGGGCCGAGCGCGCACCGGCCGTCGAGGACGTCGGGCACCGCGACCGGCTCCGGCACCTAGCGCCGGAGGATCACCCGCGCCGGCTCGAGGCTCGCGTGCCCGATCCACTCGCCCAGCCATCCGACGCCAGCCGCGACGTCCGCCGGGCGCGGCAGCGCGCTCAGCCAGGACCGGCTCGCGGGCGGCAGCTCGGTCGCCGACCCGGCCGTCGGCCGAGGCACGGTCTCCGGCAGGTCGGGCGCGAGCACGGCCGTCATGGCCGGGACGTTAGGTCGCGCAGCGGGTGCGCAGAGGAAGAAGACCCGCCGCGGCGGTGGCCTCCCGGTGAACGCCGGGTGGACGCTGCGCCGACCGGGTGGTCAGGCGCCCGCGAAGATCTCGTCGCCCTCGTCGTCCATGTCGTCGCCGCCGTCGTCGTGCTCGTCGGCCGGGTCGACGTAGGGCTGGTAGGTGGCCGGGTCGAAGGGGAGCTCGACGCCGAAGGGCAGCTCGTACTTGTCGTGCAGGAAGCGCTCGCGGTACAGGTGCGCGGCGGTGTCGACGACCCGCGCCAGCAGCCGCGCCGACAGCACCGCGCCCACCCCGATGCCCAGCACCGGCACCAGCTGCGCGATCTCCCGCTGACCGATCTGCGCCAGCAGCCGCTGGTGCACCGCGTGACCGAGCCGCTTGATCTGCGCCTGCTGCTGCTTGCGCTTCTGGCTCTCCTGGGACTTCGCGGTGATCAGCTCGGCGACCTCCTGGTACGCCCCGGGCGCGTCGTCCTCGCTCGACAGGCCGACCGCGAGCACCGCCAGCGCGATGATCTGCTCGCTGCGCTTGGTGACGTCGTAGCCGTGGTAGGCCGCGACGTGCGCCACCGCCCGCGTGCACGACGCGACGGTGAGCACGGCGTCGCCGGTCAGGGTCGCGACCGTGACCGCAATCCCCGGCAGGCTCCCGAGCCCCGCCGCGCCGGTGCCGCCGGCCGCGGCGGTGACGCCGGTGCTGCTCAGGAAGCCGGTGACGCCGCCCTGGACGCCCGCGAAGACCGTGTAGCCGAGGTCGAGGCGCGGCATCACCGCCTGCACCGAGCCGATGTCGAGCGCCCGGATGTCCTTGAAGTCGGTGACGTCGTGGCCCTGCGCGCGGAAGTCGGCGAACACCGCGTCGCGTCGCAGCGTGGCCGCGCCCGCCCCCGCGCCGGCGGCCGCGAGCTGGTGGAACGCGTTGCTCAGGCCCTCGTCGACCTGGGCCACGCCGGGGATCCGGCGCAGGGTCGACATGACGCCCGCACGGATCTCCGCGACGCCGTCGCGCAGCGGGCTGAGCATCGTCGACGAGTGGTGCAGCGACCGGTCCTTCCACTGCACGACCTCGCGCCAGTGCTCGACGTCGGCGGCGGACACGTCGGGCGTGGTCCGCGGGCTGTCGTCGGTCGTCGCCGTCACGCCTCGGACGGTACCCACACGCGCCACCCCCGACCCCATCGTCGAGCTGACGAGCGTCAGAACGGCCGCCGCCGCCCTGCCGGCCCGCCCGCGGGCGGGCGGACCTTCTCGCCGCGCGCCCGCTGCCCGGCCAGCCGCATCGCCTCGACGACGAGATCGCTGTTGCCGCGCCCGGTCGCGGCGTCGTGGCGGTGGAACACGAGCGGGCCCGGGTGCGGGGCGTGCGCGACCGTCGCCTCGCGCAGCGCGTCGGGCAGGCCGGCCTCCGCGAGCCGCGCCCAGGCCCGCGTGGCCGGGCGGCCGAGGAGCACGACCTCGCTCGGCGCCGGGTCGAGCATCTCCACCAGGGCGGCGAGGTAGGGCGCCGCGCGCACCGCCTCCCGCTCCAGCGCGCGCACGGGCTTCGCCGGGTTCGCGACCCACCACGGCACCACGTGCCAGTGCAGCGAGATGTCGTAGCCGAGCTTGGCGCGCTCGGTCGCGACGTAGGTGTTGTGCGCGGTCGGGTCGTTGTCGTGCTTGCTGACGAAGCCCGAGCCGTCCTCGGCGTCGCCCGACGGGTCGCCCATCAGCACGAGCACGCGGGGCCCGGACGCGGCGGCCGCCGGGTCGAGGTACGGGACGTTCTCGTACGTCGTGTCCCGGACGTGGTCGACCCAGCGGTTGAGCTCGCCGAGCCGCCCGTCGTACCGCCGCGCCCAGCGCTCCGCGTGCACCTCCGGCGCCAGCGCGCGGTCGAGCAGCTCGCCGCGCCGGGCGGCGAGCGGGTTCCACACCGCGGGCATCAGCGCCGTTCGAGCAGCACCACGGGGATGGTGCGCGCCGTCTTCGACTCGTAGCCGGCGAAGCCGGGGTAGTCCTGCTTCTGCTTCTCCCAGATCGGCTCGCGCTCGTCGGCGGGCAGGTCGCGGGCCCGGACGGCGACCTTGTCGGTGCCGACCTCGACCTCGACGTCGGGGTGCGCGAGCAGGTTGCGGTACCAGTCGGGGTGCGTGTCGGCGCCGGCCTTCGACGCGAAGACGGCCAGGTCGTCACCCACCGGCTGGTACATCATCGGGCTCACGCGCTCGGTGCCCGACTTCCGTCCGAGGTGGTGGAGCAGCAGCAGCGGGGCGCCCTCGAAGTTGCCCCCGACGCGCCCGCCGTTCGTGCGGAACTCGTCGATGATGCGCTGGTTCCAGTCGTTCAGTTCGGTCATGGTCACCATCCTGCAGCCGACGCCGCGCGGCGGCTCAGGGATCGAGGGCGATCGCGATCAGGAGCAGGACGAACCCGACACCGAGCACCGCCCACGCCGTTCCCGCGCGTCGTACGGTGCGCCGGCCCGTCCGGGTCAGCCCGGCGATCGCCAGGCCGCCGCCGACGCCCGAGACGATCAGGCCGAGCAACGCCACCGTGCCGGGAGCCGCAGGCGGCCGCCCGGGTCGAGCAGGCGTCCAGCTCGGCGAAGGTGCCGGCGAGGCAGATCAGGACGAGCAGGGCCGCGACGGGCAGCGCCGCGATCGCCGCGACGAGCCGCCCGGTCCCGCCGGCCGGTGGCGCGGGCATCGGCGCCGGCCGGGGTAGGGGCGCCGGGCCGAACCGCGGCGGGCCCGGCTGCCAGGG
>CADCTH010000149.1 GCA_902805495.1 uncultured Actinomycetospora sp. | reverse complement strand
GGCTGGGGGATCGCCCTGGTCTCGGTGGCCGCGGCCGCCGCCTCCGTGCCGCTGGCGGTCTCCACCCTCGCCAACTCCGACGACGCCACGGCCCTGCCGCGCGTCGGCACGTTCCCGGTGGTCGCCCCGGGCACCCTGCCCGGTACCACCCCTCCCGCCGCGCCGCGTCCCGCGGCACCCGCCGACGCCAGCGTGCTGCCCCCGCTGGAGGACCCGACCATCGCGCTCGCCGAGCCGCCGCGCACCGTCACCGTCGCGCCCCGCCCCGTGACGCGTGACGCCGACGCGACCAGCTCGCGCTCCAGCCGGACGCCGACCACCACGACCGACGACGACGAGTCGACCTCGGCCGGCCCGGGCGAGGACCCCGACGACGACGGTGGCTCGGGCGGCTCCGGCTCGGGCGGCTCCGGCGGCTCGGGCGGCGGCCCCGGCGGCGGCCGGGACTCCGGCTCCGGCTGCTCCGGCGGCTCGGGCAGCGGCTCCGGCAGCGGGTCCGACAGTGACTCGGGTGGTGGCTCGGGTGGCGGCCGGGACTCCGACTCGGGGGGTGGCTCGGGCGGCGGCCTGGTCGGCGATCTGGTCAACGGCGCCGGCCGGACGGTCGGCGGCGTGACCAACTCCCTGCTGGGCTGACCCCCCGCGGCGGTCCGGCCGTGCTCAGGCCCCCGACGGCCGCTCCGGCAGGTCCGGGCGCGTGACGCCCACACCCAGCGCCGCCGCGTAGAGGTCCCCGTCGCGCTCGACGCGGGCCAGTACGTCGGCGGGGGAGAAGGTCAGCTCGCGGACCGTGGTCGCGGCCGCCACCTCGTCCCACGTCAGCGGCGTCGACACCGTCGGCGCACCGTGCGCGGCCCGCGCGCGCAGCGAGTAGGGCGCGACGGTGGTCTTGGCCGGGTTGTTCTGGCTCCAGTCGACGAACACCTTGCCCCGCCGCCGGTCCTTGGCCATCACCGCGGTGACCGACCGCGGGGTCTCGCGCGCGAGGTGCTCGGCGACGGCCTTCGCGTACGCCGACGGGCGGGCCGGGTCGTCCACGCGGATCGCGGCGCTGACCTGCATGCCCTTGCTCCCGCTGACCTTGGGGCAGAGCTCCAGGCCGTCGGCGGCCACGAGGTCGCCGACGCGCTCGGCGACGCGGGCGCACTCGAGCACGGTGGTGCCCTCGCCGGGGTCGAGGTCGAACACCAGCTCGTCGGGCGGCTGCACTGCGCCCTCGTCGTCGACCCTCCACTGGGGCACGTGCAGCTCGAGCACCGCGAGGTTGGCCAGGTAGACCAGCGTCGCGAGCTCCTCGACCACCACGAACGTCGCCGTGACCGACCCGCGGCTGCTGCCCGGGGTGGGCACGTCGACCGTGCGCAGCCACTCGGGGGCCTTGGCTCCCGCGTTCTTCTCGTAGAACGACGGGGCGGCGATCCCGTCGGGGAACCGGCGCAGGGTCAGCGGCCGGCCGGAGAGGTGGGGGAGCAGGGTGTCGGCGACACGGGCGTAGTAGTCGAGGATCGAGGCCTTCGGGACGCCCGGGTAGAGCTCCTTGTCGAGGTTGACGAGCTTCAGCGAGCGCCCGCCGACGACCACCCGCGGCGCCTGGGCGTCGCGCGGTGGGGCGGGGGTGTCGTCCTTGCGCCGCTGGACCAGCCAGTCCTTGCTCGCCGACCCCCGCTCGGGCTTGAAGAACACGAATCGGCCCGACACCCGCTCGCCGTGCAGGGTCACCGCGACCTCGTCGTCGGACCACTTCTCGGTCTCGTAGCGCCCGGTGTCCCAGATGGTCATCTGCCCGCCGCCGTACTCGCCGCGCGGGATCTCGCCGTGGAAGTCGAGGTACTCGAGCGGGTGGTCCTCGGTGTGCACGGCCATCCGCGGCGCGCCCGGCTCGTCGGGCAGGCCCTTGGGGACCGCCCACGAGACGAGCACGCCGTCGCGCTCGAGCCGCACGTCGTAGTGCAGGCGGCGGGCGTGGTGCTCCTGGACGACGAAGCGGTCGTCCGCCCCGGCGCGGACCTCCCCGAACGGTTCGGGCGTCCGCGCCGGGTCGCGCTTGGCGTTGTACTCGGAGAGGTCGGCCATGTCCGGCTACTCCAGGGTGGGGTCGGCGGTGAAGCCGAAGAACGCGAGCATCGCGGCGCCGGCGTCGAGCCCGGCCGGGTCGGCGTACGACCCGCCGGCGCGACCCCCGGACCAGGCGTGCCCCATGCCGTGCACGGTCCACGACTCGGCGAGCACCCGGCCGCCGGGCTCCGACCAGCGCTCGCGCGTCCACGTACGCCCGCCGTCGACCCGGCCGTCGGTGCGCACGGGCTCGATGCGCCCCGCGCGGGTCAGCGCCGAACGGACGACGGCCTCGCCGCACGCGGGCGCCACCGTGCGGTCGGCGTCGCCGTGCACGACGACGAGCGGGACGGGTCCGGCGTCGGCGACGGTCCGTGGCGGCGAGGACATCGCCGCGAACGCGGAGCCGACGTCCGACGCCGCGCGGTGGGGCAGGCCCGAGTGCACGCCGGCACCGCAGTACAGGTCGGGGTACGAGGCGCCCATCACCGCGGCCATCGCGCCCCCGGCGGAGAAGCCGGCGACGGCCACGCGCCCGGGGTCGGCGTCGTGCGCGGCCATCACCTCGCGGGTCACGGCGGCGATCATGCCGGGCTCGCCGGCGTCGCGGGCCTGGTCGCCGGGGCGGAACCAGTTCCAGTACCCCATCGCGTTCGCCGACCGCGACTGCTCGGGGTACGCGACGAGCACGCCGGCGGCCTCGGCCGCCTCGTCCATGCCGGTCGCGGCCGCGAACGTCTCGGCGTCCTGGGTGCCGCCGTGCAGCATGACCAGCAGGGGAGCGCCGGCCTGGAGCGTCGTGGGGACGTAGAGGCGGTAGGCCAGGCCCTGGGCCGACCCGCGCGTCACGGCGCCGGGGGCGCGGCCGGTGGGGGAGCCGGTCCGGGGTGTGGGCATGCCGGGCATCGAGGACATGCCGGTCATGGACGGCATCGTGACCCCGCCCGGCAGTCCACCTCCCGGCAGGCCCCCGCCCAGCCGTTCCTGGATGCGCGCGGTGGCGTCGAGGAGCCGGCCCTCACGCATCATCCGGGCGACCTCGGACGTGCCCGCGGTCGCGGGCATCCCGCGCAGGGTCTCGCGGATCAGCTTGCCGGTTCGGAACACGTGACCTCCAGGGTCAGACGATGCGGGGGCCGAGCGCGGCCTTGACGGCGCGGCTGGCCCGGAAGGCCCCGAGCACCTCGACGGAGGCGATCGTGGCCGTGGCGAGCTCGGGCGGGACGTCGTCGGCGACGGTGGCCAGCCCGAGCACGCGGATGTGCACCTGCTCGCCCCGCTCCTGCAGCGCCTCGAGATCGCGCCGCGAGAAGTGCTGGGTGCCGAGCACGAGCGTGCGGCGCGCGACCGTGTGCTCGATCGCGGGCCCGCTGGCCGTGAGCTGGTTGCGCACGGCGGTGCGGATGAAGTCGGTGCGGTTGGAGAAGTGCCCTTCCTGCACCAGGAGGTCGATCCGGCCGAGGTCGACCGGACCGATGTTGATCGTGATCTTCTCGGTGCGTTCCGCCGGCTCCCCGACCACGATCACCCTCCCTTGACCATCCATGTGGATGGTGCACGGAGGGCGGGCGTCGCGCAAGTCAAAGTTCGCCCCGGGCGTCGTAGCGGTGCAGCACGAGGGCGGAGTCCGGCAGCCGGCGCGCCTCGAGCAGGCGCAGCGGGACGCGCACGTCGGACGCGAGCAGCGGCACCCCGGCCCCGAGCAGCGCCGGCCCGACCAGGACGTGCAGCTCGTCGACCAGACCGGCGACGAGCAGCGGGTTCCACGTCCGGAAGCTGCCTAAGACGAGGACGTCGCCGCCGTCGTCCGCGGTGAGCTCGCGGACCGTGTCGGCCGCGGCGGCCCGGGGCACGACCCGGGTGGTCTCCGCCCAGGTCTCGCCCGGGGCGAGGGCGAGCGAGTCGGAGACGACGACCTTCTC
>CADCTH010000148.1 GCA_902805495.1 uncultured Actinomycetospora sp. | reverse complement strand
CCACAGCGGGCCGCGCTGGGCGAAGAGCTGCAGGACGTACCCCTTCATGTGCATCACGGTCGTCACGCCTCCTGCCGGGCCGAGGTGGAGGCGCGGGTCGAGCGGGCGGGCACCGCGCGCAGCACCTCGAGGACGTCGCGCTTCTCGGTGAAGAGCACGAAGCTGCCGACGACGGCGATGAGGCCGCCGATCACGAATTCGAGGCCCGGCGGCTCGAGGGTGAAGACGTAGAGCCAGACCAGCGCGAGCGGCCCGTACAGCGCGGCGATCGCCTGGCCGCGGCCGACCCCGATGAGCGGGAACGACTTGTACCAGGACACGTAGCAGAACCCGAAGGTCAGGCCGAGCAGCACGAGCAGCAGGAGCACCGTGGGGTTGGCGAGCGCCGCCCCGACCGTCGACCAGAACGTGGCGCCGGCGGCGATCGAGCAGATCGGCACCACGATGACCAGCCAGATCGCGACCTCGGCGGTGAAGCGCAGGGTCAGGCCGATGTCGGGGTCGCTGACGTCGAGCGCGCGACCGGCGATGGCGCCCTCCAGGCCCCAGCCGACGATGGCGCACACGCCGCCGAGGTAGCCCAGCCAGGCGCCGCCGCCCGCGCCGCTGATCTCCCCGAGGATGCCGGGCGCGAAGATCACGACCCCGCCGAGGACGATGACGACGATGCCCAGCGCGGCGCGCTTGGTGATCGTCTCGCCGTACCAGGCCCGGGCGGCGAGGGCACCGACGATCGGGTAGAGCAGCGCCGCGACGGCGGAGAAGCCGGCACCGATGTAGGCGATGGCCACCACCGAACCGAAGATCGCGAGCATGCCCGCGAGCCCGGCGGGGAGGTACCACCGAGAAATCTTCACCTGGCGCAGAGTCCGGCCGTAGTCCTGGGTCTTGCCCAGGACCGCGACCCAGACGGCCATCGCGATGAGCACCGCGACGGCGTTGAGGATGGTCACCACCACGGCGGCGAGCAGGTAGCCGCCGCCGCTGGTGGGGGCGTCGACGAAGGGCGCCTCGGCGTAGATCACCGAGCCGGGGACGTACCAGGCGCCCCACAGCACGGCGCACGTCAGCGCCCAGATGAAGCCCCACCGGACCTGACGGTTGCGGTACTCGTCCCGGAGTTCGTCGATCTGCGTCGGACTCGTCATGGTCACCTCCGAGCAGACGGCGCCGGGGCCGGCCGCCGTGATGAGCGGTGCGGACACGTCGTGGCGCTGCTGCGGTCGATGGGCGACGCCGTCGGGCCGGGGTGGTGCTCGGGAGTGGTCCGGTCGGCCTCGGATGTGACCCAGATCATGGCCCCACGTGAGCCTCGTGTAAAGCCCCAGTGGACACTGTCTCCTCTCAGTGGTGTTTCAACCCGTGCACGTGAGGCCGACGAGCGTGGTCGTCTCGATCCCGTACTCCACGCCGGCGTCGAGAAGCGCCTCGGCCAGGAACTGGCCGGTGGACCGCTCGCAGTGCAGCAGGAACGACGGTGTCCCGTCCCGGTCGTCGCGCACCACGTCGGTGACGACGGTGGCGACCGACGAGCGGAGGGCGGCGCCGTCCGGCACGACCGCGTCCTCGAGGTCCACCGCGCAGACCTTCCCCAGCACCGCCGCCGCCCGCTGCCCCGTCAGGCGCAGCAGCACCCGGCCGTGGGTCAGGTCGATCACCGAGACGAACTCGGGCCGGCCGCTGACGGACTGCTCGATCTCGGCGACGGTGGCCGCCGCGCTCCCCGGGGGCCCGACGACGAACCACTCGCCGGGGCCGGAGCCGACGACCAGGGCGGTCTCGCCCCCGATCTCGGTCCGGGTGGCACGGCCGAACGACGTCGCGAGCGCGCTGCCCAACGAGCCGGTGACGGGGCCCTTCACCAGCATCTTCGCCAGCGGGCTCTCATCGGAGAGCACGAGGTCGGCGACACTGCGGCGGGCGTCGACCACCCACCCGGACCGGGTCACCGCGACGCGCGGTTCGACGGCGCTGCGGGCCAGGGCGCCGGCGGCGGACCCGTGGGTGTCAGACACGCTGCCGCGTCCCTTCCGGATCGACGTGGGCGAGGCCCTCGATGACCTCAGCCCGGATGTCCCGGCCGTCGACCAGACGCACGGTGACGAGGGTCCCCGGCGTCGCGAGCGACGGCTCGAGCTGGCCGAGGCAGATCGCCCGGCCGAGGGTCGGCGACATGCGGCTCGAGGTGATGCGGCCGGCGATCCGTCCGTCCTCCCCGAGGATCTGGGCCGCTTCCTCGGGCACCGTCGCCCGGTCGACCGGCTGGAGCGCGACGAGCTGGGTGGTCGGCCCCTGCTCCCGCTGCCACACCAGCTCCGGCTTGCCGGCGAAGTCGTCCTTGTCGAGCTTGATCGCCCAGTCCACCGCGCTGCTGTAGGCCTTGGTGAGCCCGTCGGTGTCCTGCCCGACGATGAAGTGGCCCTTCTCGAGACGCAGGATGCGTTGGGCCTCGACGCCGAACGGCACCACGCCGAGGTCCTCCCCCGCCGCCATCAGCGCCTCCCACACCTGCAGGCCGTACGAGGCCGGCACGTGGACCTCGTAGGAGAGCTCGCCGGTGAAGCCGATCCGCCACAGGACGCAGTCGTCCACCCCGGCCACGGAGCCGGTCCGGACCTGCATGTACCCGAAGGCGTCCGGCGCGAGGTCGACGCCGGAGACGAGCCGGGCCATCAGCTCGCGGGACCGCGGCCCCGCGACGTTGATGCTCGCGTACGCGGTGGTCACGGGGGTGACGTGGACCCGCCAGTCGGGGTGCGAGGTCTGCAGCCAGTCCTCGACCCACTCCCAGACCGTCGCCGCCCCCGACGAGGTGGTCGACATGAGGTAGCGGTCCTCGCCGAGCCGGCCGGTCACCCCGTCGTCCATGACGACGCCGTCCTCGGCGCACATGACGCCGTAGCGCACCTTCCCGACGCCCAGCTTGGACCACTTGTTGACGTAGAGCAGGTTCAGCAGCTCCGCGACGTCCGGCCCGCGCAGGTCGAGCTTGCCGATCGGGGTGACGTCGATGATCCCGACGCCGGTCCGGACGGCGCGGACCTCGGCGGCGGGGTCGCCGTAGTGCTCCGGGCGGATCCACTGCCCCGCCACCAACGGCGTCGCCCCGTGCTGCTCGTGCCAGCGCTGCATCGGCGAGTAGCGCACCGGCTCGTGGATGCGTCCGGCGAGCGCCCCGAGCGTGACCGGCGCGTACATGGGCCGCCAGGTGGTGGTGCCCGTCTCGGCCATGGTGCGCCCGGTCGCCTCCGCCACGATCGCGACGGTGTTGACGGTCTCGAGCTTGCCCTGGGCGGGGCCCATGGTCACCGTCGTGTAGCGCTTGACGAGCTCGATCGAGTCGTAGCCCTCCTTGATCGCGATCACGAGGTCCTTGGACGACACGTCCTCGCAGAAGTCGACGAACCCGTGGGTGGAGCTCCGGAACAGCTCCGGGTGATCGGCGGGCGCGAGGACGGGGACGTCGACCGGGGTCGGGTCCGGGTCGGGCAGCGCCGGGGCGTCGTCACCCCGGGTCGGGACGGCCTCGCCGATCGCGCGGGCCCGGGCCGCCGCCCGGCGCGCGGCGGCGCCGGCGATCGCCGTGGCGTGGGCCACCAGCTCGGTCACCGTGCCGTCGCCGACGATACCGCCGGTCGCCAGGACGTCGTCGGGCATGCGCTGCGGGTCCGGCAGGAAGCGCGCCGCGGACGGCCGGTAGACCGGGCGGTCGCCCGACATGTTCAGCAGGGACGTCGGCGCGGTCCAGCCGACGGCGGTGACGAGGAGGTCGCACGCGATCCGCGCGCCCGTGGAGAGCTCCACCTGGGAGACGCCCGAGCGGCCGGTGGCGCGCACGACGGTGTCGCCCGCCCGCGCGTCCACGACGGCGGCGACCTCGACGCCGGCCCGACGCAGGTCCTCGACGGCGGCGTCGCCCTCGGGGTTCGCCGTGAGCACGACGGCCCGCGAGCCCGGGCGCACAGCGTAGAGGTTGACGAGCCGGCGCACGGCCGTCGAGAGCATCACGCCCGGCAGGTCGTTGCCCTCGAAGACGTACGGGCGCTCGATGAGGCCCGGCGCCACGATCAGGGTCTTCGCGCGCGCCTTCACGAGGCGCTCGAAGACCTGCGGCAGCCCGCGCTCCACGATGGAGAGCCAGTTGTCGTCGAAACGGCCGCTGACCACCGCGTTCGTGAGGACCTCGATGCCCGGCTCGGCGGCGACCTGTGCCCGCAGGTCGCGCAGCGTGGCGAGGTCGTCGGCGTCACCCCAGCGCAGGTGTCCGCCGAGCTCGTGCTCCTCCTCGACGAGCATCACGCGCGACCCGGTGCGTGCCGCGGCGGCGGCCGCGGCCATCCCGGCCGGACCGCCGCCGGCGACGACCACGTCGGGGTGGGCGTAGCGCTTGTCGAACGTCTCGCCGGAGACGCCGCCAGTGCCGGCCTCGGGGACCTCGCCGGCGTGGACGAAGCGGCGCAACACCTTCTCGTACAGCGGCCAGAGGAGCTGCGGCTTGATGAACGTCTTGTAGTAGAAGCCGGGCGCGAGGAACCGGCCGGCGAGGCCGTTCACGGCCTTCACGTCGAACCTCAGCGAGGGCCAGGTGTTCTGCGAGCTGACCACCATCCCGTTCTCGACGAGCCGGTGGCCTCCCCGCACGTTCGGCTCGTCGCCGACCTGCACGCTGCAGCCCGGATCGAGGAAGTCGGCGGTGAGCAGACCTCGCGGGCGGTGGTACTTGTAGCTGCGGGAGAACACTCGCACGCCGGACGCCGCGAGCGCAGACGCGATGGTGTCGCCCTGGAAGCCGCGATGGGTCGACCCGTTCCACGTGAACGTCACGGGGCGCCGGCGGTCGATCACCTCGCCCGGCTGGGGGGCGAGCCGCCCCGGCCGGACGCGGGTGCTGGTCGGGTTCGGGGTCGTGAGGCTCATCAGCCGTCCTCCGCCAGTCGCACCTCGTTCGTCCCGGTGTGCCGTTCGATCGTGATGTGGCGACGGCAGCCGGCCCGGTGGTACCAGCCCTCACGCGACCACCCGAGCGGGTTGCGCTGCGTGTAGAGGTACTCCCGCCACTGCTGCGGCGTCGCCGACACCAGATCGGGACGCGCACCGGCTGCCCCTCCGTAGCGGAACTCCGTGGCGTTCCGCGGCCCGCACCACGGGCACGGCACCAGCATCATGGTCGAGCTCCCCTATCGGCGTGCTCCCCTGGATGCTTCGTCTCCAGCATCATCGTCATCACCTGCCGGTCGATCGGTCTGTGGGTGGGGGCGGGGCCGTCAGTGGCCCACCGCGGCAGCGCCCTTCTCCCCGACGAGGCGGCCGTCGGCGAAGCGATCCAGCCCGAACGAGGAGATGATCTCCGGGGGCGCGCCGTCCGCGACCGTGGCGGCCATGGCCTCACCGGAGACCGGGCCCGCCTTGAACCCGTACGTTCCCCAGCCGACGTCGACGTAGAAGCCCTCGACGGGCGTCCGGACCATGAACGGAGAGTAGTCCGGCGTCATGTCGCACAGGCCGGCCCACTGCCGCAGCATCCGCAGT
>CADCTH010000147.1 GCA_902805495.1 uncultured Actinomycetospora sp. | reverse complement strand
GGCCCCCCATCTCGCCGGCCAGCGCCTCCAGCCGGTCGGCCCGCCGGGCCAGCAGCCCCACCCGGGCACCGGCCGCCGCGGCCGCCCGCGCCGTCGCCTCCCCGATGCCCGAGGACGCCCCCGTGACCACGACCCGCCGCCCGTCCAGTGACCCCACGGCGGTCACCGTAGGGCCGGAGACCACGTCCGGTCGCACGCGACGGATACGCTCGGTCCCGTGGCGACCGTGGCGACCAACGACCGGGTGGGACGCGAGGAGCTCGACGCGTTCCTCCGCACGAGGCACAAGGCGGTCGTGGTGACGCGGCGCGCCGACGGCGGTGACCAGACCTCGCCCGTGACCCTCGGCATCGACGCGCAGGGCCGCCTGCTCGTGTCGAGCTACCCGGAGCGGGCGAAGGTGGCCAACGTGCGCCGCGACCCTCGGGTGTCGATGTGCGTGCTCTCCGACGACTTCGACGGCCCCTGGGTGCACGTCGAGGGCGACGCGGAGGTGCTCGACCTGCCCGACGCGCTCGACCCGCTGTGCGAGTACTTCCGCTCGATCTCCGGGGAGCACCCCGACTGGGACGAGTACCGCGAGGCGATGGCGTGCCAGGGCAAGTGCCTGATCCGCCTGACGGTCGCGCACTGGGGCCCCATCGCCACCGGCGGGTTCCCCGCCCGGTTGGCCACGGGCTGAGACGGGGATCAGAACGACTGTGGACGTCCTCCTGTCGGTGCTCGGCCTCGTCGGTTTCGTGGCCGTCACCTGCACCACGGCCATCTTCGTGGCCGCGGAGTTCTCCCTCACCAGCCTCGAGCGCAGCCAGGTCGAGAACCACGTCGCCGAGGCCGACGACCGGCGCGCGAAGATCGTGCAGCGGGCGCACCGCAACCTCTCCTTCGAGCTGTCGGGCGCCCAGCTGGGCATCACGATCACCACGCTGATCACCGGCTACCTCTCCGAGCCGGCCATCGCGACGCTGATCTCGCCCCTGCTCGAGGACGTCGGCCTGTCCGCGGGCGCGGCGGGCGGTACGGCGTCGATCATCGCGCTGGTCTTCGCCACCGGGCTGTCGATGGTCTTCGGCGAGCTGGTGCCCAAGAACCTGGCGATCGCCCGCCCGCTGGGCACCGCGCGGATGGTCGCGGGCCTGCAGTCCGGCTTCTCGCGGGTGTTCTCGTTCTTCATCACCGGGCTCAACGGCTCGGCCAACTGGGTCGTGCGCCGCCTCGGGATCGAGCTCGCCGAGGAGCTGCGCTCGGCGCGCTCGCCCCAGGAGCTCGGCTCGCTGGTCACCACCAGCGCCGCGCAGGGCACGCTCGACGAGGGCACGGCGGAGGTGATGGCCCGCTCGCTGCGCGTCGGCGAGCGCCGCGCCGACGAGCTGATGACCCCGCGCGTGCGGGTCGAGTCGTTGTCGCAGGACGCCACGGTCGACGACCTCATCGCCGCGACGGTGCGCACCGGCTTCTCGCGCTTCCCCGTGGTCGACCGCGACCTCGACGACATCCGCGGCGTCGTCCACGTCAAGCAGGCGTTCTCCGAGCCCCGCGCGCGGCGGGGCACCACCAAGCTGCGCAACCTCATGCGCACCGCCACCACGGTGCCCGATTCCCTCGACGGCGACGAACTGCTCGACCGCCTGCGCGGCGCCGGGCTGCAGATGGCCCTCGTGGTCGACGAGTACGGCGGCACCGCGGGCATCGTCACGCTCGAGGACCTCGTCGAGGAGATCGTCGGCGACGTCCGCGACGAGCACGACCGCGGCGAGGCGGCCCGGGTGCGCGGGGAGGGCCCCGACACCTGGATCGTCTCCGGGATGCTGCGCCCCGACGAGCTCGAGGAGGTCGTGGGCTGGGCGTTCCCCGAGAACGAGGTCTACGAGACCCTCGCGGGCTTCCTGCTCGCCGAGCTCGGGCGCATCCCGTCGGTGGGCGACACGGTGACCACCGACGACGGCACCACGCTCGTCGTCACCCGCATGGTGCGCCGGCGCATCGCCGACGTGCGCATCGACCGGCCGGCGGGGTCCAGCGTCGGGTCCGGTCCCGACGAGCGGGAGCAGGACGCCGCGGGACGGGACCTCCACGTACGCGATCGCGACGTCCGCGACCGGAAGAAGTCGGGGGTGAGCTCGTGAGCGACGGCATCGCCCTCGTGCTGATGATCGCGCTGCTGGGCGCGAACGGGTTCTTCGTCGGCGCCGAGTTCTCCCTGATCTCCGCCCGCCGCGACCGGCTGGAGGCCCTGCTCGCCGAGGGCACGGCCGGCGCGGGCACCGTCATCCGCGCCTCCGAGCACCTGTCGATGATGCTCGCCGCCGCCCAGCTGGGGATCACGATCTGCTCGCTGGCCCTGGGCTCGCTCGGCGAGCCGGCCGTGGCGCACCAGCTCGAGGCGGTGCTGACGCCGATCGGCGTGCCCGAGGTGCTCATCCACCCCATCGCCTTCGTGGTCGCCCTGACGATCGTGACGATCCTGCACATCGTCATCGGCGAGATGGTGCCCAAGAACATCGCCATCGCCGGGCCCGAACGCACCTCGCTGTGGCTGGTGCCGCCGCTCGTGGCGTTCCTCAAGGTCACGCGGCCGGTCATCGTCGTGCTGAACTGGATCGCCAACCACGTGCTGCGCCTGTTCGGCGTCACGCCGGTGGACGAGCGGGAGTCGGCGTACACCCCGCAGGAGATCGCCGAGATGCTCTCGGAGTCGCGGCGCGAGGGCCTGCTCGACGCCTCGCAGACCCGGCGGCTGACCCAGGCGCTGAGCTCCGCGGAGCACACCGTCGCCGACGTGATGATCCCGCTGGAGCGGGTCACGGTGCTGCCGCCCAACCCCACGGTCGGGGCGGTGGAGGAGGCAGTGGCGCGCACCGGGTTCTCGCGGTTCCCCGTGGAGGCCCCCGAGGCGCCCGACGCCCATCCCCGTCTCGACACCCACGCCCAGGAGCCGGGCACCACGCCCCTGACGCCGCCCCACGACGACCCGGTGCCGCCCGGCCACGCGCCGGTGGTCGCTCTGGACGGGTACCTGCACGTCAAGGACGTCCTCGACCTCGGCGAGCCCGAGGACGGCACAGGGGACGGCACAGGGGACGGCACCGACGAGGGCGACCGCCTCGTGCCCAGCGAGCGCGTGCGCGCCCTGCCCGAGCTGGCGCTCACCGCGCCGGTGGACGAGGCGCTCGCCGCCCTGCGCCGCGAGGGCTCGCACCTCGCCCGCGCGGTGGACGGCGACGGCGCGACGGTGGGGCTCGTGGCCATGGAGGACCTCGTCGAGGAGTACGTCGGCACCGTGCGCGACAGCACCCACGTCACGCGGTCGGGGGCCCGGTCGTGACCGCCCCCGACGCGCAGGACGTCGTGGTCGTCGGCGGGGGCATCGGCGGCGTCGCGTGCGCGCGGGCGCTGACCGAGGCCGGCACGCCCGTGCGGGTGCTCGAGCGCGCCCACCGCGTCGGCGGCCGCATGTCGAGCAAGCCGCTCCCCGCGGACGCCGGCCGGGTCGTCGACCTCGGCGCCGCGTACTTCACCGTGCGCGACGACGAGTTCGCGGCCGTCGCCGAGAGCTGGCGCCGGCGCGGGTTCGCCGTGCCGTGGACCGACACGCTGGCCAGCCGCGAGCCCGACGGTTCGTGGTCGTCGAAGTCCGGGCCCGAGCGGTGGTGCGCGCCGGGCGGGCTGCGCACGCTGGTCGACGACCTGGCTCGCGACCTGCGGATCTCCTACGGCCACACCGTCACGTCCGTCGGCCCCGGGCCCACGGTCGACGGGCGTCCGGCGCGCGCGGTGGTGCTCGCGATGCCCGACCCGCAGGCCGCCCGCCTGCTCGACCCGGCCCTGCGCGCCGCGCCCGTCGTCGCCGACCGCGCGTGGCAGCCGGTGATCTCGGTGGCCCTGGGCTTCGGGCACCGCAGCTGGGAGCACCTGTCCGCGGCGTTCGTCAACGGCCACCCGGACGTCGACCTGATCGCCGACGACGGCGACCGGCGCGGCGACCTCGCCCCGGTGCTGGTCGCGCACAGCACCGCCGAGCGGGCGCGGCAGCACCTCGACGACCCCGACGGCGCGGTCGTCCCCGTCGTCGCCGCCGTCACCGAGCTGCTCGGCCTGTCCGACGCGCCGGCGTGGACCCACGCGCACCGCTGGTCCTTCGCCAGCCCCGCCGAGCCCCACGACGGCGAGTTCTCCCTCGACGACGACCTGGTCGGCCTGTGCGGCGACGGCTGGGGCAGCCCGAAGGTCGAGACGGCTTGGCGCTCGGGCACGCTGCTGGGCCGCGCCATCGCGGACCGCGTCGCCGGCTGACCGGTCGTCGCGGACGCTGACCGCCGACCGCGTCGGCCCTCCCGCCCGCCGTCGAGCAGGCAACCCGGGCCGGTCGGGGTCGACGGTTGGTCTACAGTCGCTCACGGAACGGTCACGAGCAGGTCACGGCTCCCCACCTCAGACCTCGCTCACCCCGGCGGCGACCACCGACCCCGACGGTGTCGCCAGGCCGTTCCGCGTGAGTGGAAGGCAGAACGTGACACGGCAACGCTCCCCCTGGGGCCGTGACGCGCAGGCCACGAGCCGACGCGAGCCCCGCACCGTCCCCTTCGTCATGCCCGTGGGCGCCCCGCGCGGGTCCGCGCGGCACCGCTCCCCCGCCCGCGCCGCGGTCCGCCACGGCGCGGTCG
>CADCTH010000146.1 GCA_902805495.1 uncultured Actinomycetospora sp. | reverse complement strand
TCGTCGCGATCCTCGCCGCCGTGCACGCGGGCGCGGGCTGGCTGCCGCTGGACACCGACGCCCCGGCGGCGCGCCTGGCGCTCGTCGTCGAGGACACGGCGCCCGCGCTGGCGCTGGTGAGCGCCGAGACCCGCGACGCGCCGCCGGGGGTGGCCGGGCTGACGGTGCTGGACCTCGCCGAGGCGCTCGCCGACCTGCCGGCCGAGGCCCCGGAGCTGCCCCCGGTCGACGACCGCCACCCGGCGCACGTCATCCACACCTCCGGCTCGACCGGACGTCCCAAGGGCGTCGTCGTGCCGCGCGCCGCGCTGCGCACGTTCCTGCTCGACATGCACGCCCGCACCGGCCTGGCGCCGGGCCGCACGCTCGTCGCCGTCACCACCGTCGGCTTCGACATCGCCGCGCTCGAACTGCTGGTGCCCGTGCTCGCCGGTGCGACCGTGGTGGTGGCGCCGCGGCGCACGGTGCAGGACCCCGCCGCGCTCGCCGACCTGTTGCGCTCGCAGGCCGGGCTCACGGTGCAGGCGACGCCGACCCTGTGGCGCGCGCTCGCCGACGTCGCGCCGGACGCGCTGGCCGGCGTCACCGCGCTCGTCGGCGGCGAGGCGCTGCCCGCGTCGCTGGCCGCCGACCTCCGGGCCGCCGGCGCCGACGTCACCAACCTCTACGGCCCCACCGAGACGACGGTGTGGTCGACGGCCTTCCACGTGAGCGATCTTCGGGCCTATAGCCCCGAAGATCGCTCACCAGGGGCGCCGCCGATCGGCACGGCGATCACGGGGACGCGGACGCGGGTGCTCGACCGCGCCCTGCAGGACGTCCCCGACGGCGTGGTCGGCGAGCTCCACATCGCCGGCGCCGGGCTCGCGCGCGGCTACCTCGGCCGCCCGTCGCTGACCGCCGCGCGCTTCGTCGCCGACCCCACGGGCGCGCCCGGCGAGCGGATGTACCGCACCGGCGACCTCGTGCGCCGCGACCGCCACGGCGTCCTGCACTACGTGGGGCGCGCCGACGACCAGGTCAAGGTCCGTGGACACCGCGTCGAGCCCGGCGAGGTCGAGGCGGCGCTCGACGCCCTCGACGGCATCGCGCGCTCCGTGGTGTCGCTGTCCACCGACCGGCTCGTCGCCCACGTCGTGCCCGAGGACTCCGTGAACGCTGCCGAGCCGACCACCGCCGACGTCCGCGCGCGCCTGGCCGACACGCTGCCCGAGCACCTGCTGCCCTCGGCGGTCGTCGCGGTCGAGGCGTTCCCGCTGACCGCCAACGGGAAGGTCGACAAGGCCCGCCTGCCCGCGCCCGACCCCGCCGCGGCCACCGCCCGGCGCGCCCCCGCCGGCCCGGTGGAGGAGGCGCTCTGCGCCATCACCGCCGAGGTCCTGGGCCTCGGGTCCGTCGACCCCGACGACGACTTCTTCGCCCTCGGCGGGCACTCGCTGCTCGCGACCCGGCTCGTCGCCCGCGCCGCCGACCGGGTCGGCGGCACCCTGACCGTCCGCGACGTCTTCGACGCCCCGACGCCCGCCGCCCTCGCCGCGCGCCTCGACGCGTCCGGCACCGCCATACCCGACGACCCGCCGCTCGTGCCGCGCGCCGACCGCGCGACCGAGCCCCCGCTCTCGCCCGCCCAGCAGCGGCTGTGGTTCCTGCACCGCCTGCACGGGCCGTCGGCGACCTACAACATCCCCGCCGTGCTGCGCCTGCGCGGCGAGCTGGACGCGGACGCGCTGCGCGCCGCGGTCGGCGACCTCGTCGCCCGGCACGAAGCGCTGCGCACGGTCCCCGTCGAGGACGACGACGGCGTCGCGCGCCAGCACGTGGTGCCCGACCCCGACGTCCCCTGGACGACCGTCGAGGGCCCCGACGACCTCGAGGCCGCGATCGACGACGCCGCGCGCACCGTGGTCGACGTCGCCACGACGATCCCGGTGGCCGCGACCCTGATCGGGGCCGGTGACGAGCACGTCCTCGTGCTGGTCGTGCACCACCTCGCCGCCGACGAGTGGTCGCTCACGACGCTCGCCGACGACCTCGCCGTCGCCTACGGCGCTCGTCTTCCTTCGGGGCACTGCCGCGAGGGCCACGCGCCGCAGCGCCCGGAGCTGGCGATCCAGTACGCCGACCACACCGTGTGGGACGCCGAGCGTCTCGGCGCGCCCGACGACGCCGGCTCGCGGGCGGGTGCGCAGCTCGCGTGGTGGCGCGAGCAGCTGGCGGGGCTGCCCGAGGAGATCGCGCTGCCGGCCGACCGGCCGCGGCCCGCCGAGCCGTCGGGCGAGGGCGGGGTCCTGCGGTTCGCCGTCGACCCCGCGCTGCACCGGAGGGTGCGCGCGCTGGCCCGCGACACCGGCACCAGCACGTTCATGGTGCTGCACACCGCCTTCGCCGCTCTGCTCACCGGGCTCGGCGCGGGCACCGACGTCGCCGTCGGCAGCCCCGTCACCGGGCGCACCGACCCGGCGCTGGACCCGCTGGTCGGGCTCTTCGTCAACAACGTCGTCCTGCGCGTCGACACCGGCGGGCACCCCACTGGCCGCGAGCTCCTGGCCCGGGTCCGCGAGGTCGACCTCGACGCCGTCGCGCACGCCGACGTGCCGTTCGAGCGGGTGGTGCAGGCGCTCGCCCCGGGCCGCGCGCTGGCCCGCCACCCGCTGTTCCAGGTGATGCTGTCCTACCGCGAGGTGCGCGCCGGCGGCCCGGAGATGCCGGGTCTCGACGCGTCGCTGGAGCTGCGCGAGACCGGGACGGCCAAGTTCGACCTGACCGTCGACCTCACCGAGACCCGCGGCACGGACGGGCTGGACGGGTTCGTCTAGCACGCCCTCGACCTGTACGACGCCGCTCCCGCGCGGGCGCTGGTCGACCGCGGGCTGCGCCTGCTCGGGGCGCTCGTCGCCGAGCCCGACCGGGTCGTCGACACGCTGCCGGTGACCGACGCCGCCGAGCGCGACCGCCTCGTCAGCGTCGGCGTCGGCCCGCGCGCCACCCCCGACGGGCGTCCCCTGCCGGCGCGCATCGCGGCGGTCGCCGCGCAGCGCCCGGACGCGGTCGCCGTGCGCTGCGGCGACGACACCACGACCTACGCGGAGCTGGTGGAGCGCGCCGGCGCCCTGGCCGGCGCGCTGGAGAAGGCCGGG
>CADCTH010000145.1 GCA_902805495.1 uncultured Actinomycetospora sp. | reverse complement strand
TCCTCCTCGGACTCGATCTCGCCGAGGCCGTCGATCGGGTTGCCCAGCGGGTCGACGACGCGGCCGAGGAACCCGTCCCCGACCGGCACACCGAGGACGCGGCCGGTGCGCGTGACCTGCTGCCCCTCCTCGATGGTCTCGTAGTCGCCCAGGATGACGACGCCGATCTCGCGCTCGTCGAGGTTCTGGGCCAGGCCCAGCACGCCCCCGGGGAACTCGAGGAGCTCGTTGGTCATGGTCGAGGGCAGGCCCTCGACGTAGGCGATCCCGTCACCCGTCGAGGTGACGATGCCGACCTCCTGACGGGTGGAGTCCGCCGAGTACGAGGACACGTAGTCCTCGATGGCACTGCGGACCTCGTCGGAGGAGATGGTCAACTCGGCCATGGCTTCCGCTCTCGCTAGACGTTAGGGGTGTCGTGTGGGGGGTGTGCTCAGCCCAGCCGGCGGCCGAGCTCGTCCAGCCGTCCGGCCACGCTGCCGTCGATGACCTCGTCCCCGACCTGTATCACGAGACCGCCGACCAGTGTCGGGTCCACGTCCAGGTGCAGGGTGATGTCGCGCCGGTAGATGCGGGCCAGGGCCCCGGACAGGCGGTCCTGCTGCTCGGAGGTCAGAGGGGTCGCCGAGCGCACCGTGGCCACCGACCGCTCGCGCCGCTCGGCGGCGAGCTCGGCCAGGCGCTCGAGGCCCTGGGCGATGCTCCGACCCACGGGGTGGGCCACGAGCTGGGCGGCGAGCGTGCGGGTGGTGGGCTCGGCCCGGTCGGCCAGCAGCCGGTCGATCACCTGCTGCTTGCCGTGGGTGTCGGCGGTGGGGTCGGACAGCAGCCGCTCGAGGTCGGGCTCGCCACCCACGATGCGACCGAGGCGGAACAGCTCGTCCTCGACGGCGTCGAGCCGGCCGTCACGCTCGGCCGCGATGAGCAGCGCCTCGCGGGCGACGGTGCGCAGCGCGGTGACGAGGTCGTCGGGCCGCGACCACGACGACGACGACGCCGTGCGGACGACGTCGGCGGTGCTGGAGGTGACCTGCCGGCCGAACAGCCGGTCGGCGAGGCCCTCGCGGTCCTCGGTCGAGCGCGACGAGTCCGCCAGCGTCCGCCGCAGCTCCGCCTCGCGGGCGAGGAGGTCGGCGACGGCGTCGAGCTGGTCGGCCATCGTGGTGAGGTCGCCCGCGTCCGCCTGCTCCGTCGACTCGGAGAGCCGGCGACGGACGGACTCCAGCGCGTCACGGCTGGCGGCGTGGAAGTCGGCCAGGAGGCCCGAGGCCGCGCTCACGACGGTGCTCCGTTCCCCTGCGTGGACGTGGTGGACGGCCCGGACCTGCCGGCCGCGCCGAACGCCGCGGACGTGCCGGCCCTGCCGGACCCGTCACCGGATCCGTCAGCGGACCCGCCGGTGGACCCGTTGGCCCCGCCCGTGTCGGCCCCGCCCATGGCGTCGAGCTCGTCGAGGAAGCGGTCGACGCTCGCGGCCTTGCTGGACTCGTCGGACAGCGACGCCTCCACGATCCGGCGCGCCAGCTCCACCGACCGGCGGCCGGTCTCGGCGCGCAGGTCGGACACGGTGCGCGACCGGGAGGCCTCGACCTGCTGCCGCCCCTGGGCGACGACGCGGTCCGCCTCCTCGCGCGCCCGCCGGTCCATGTCCTGCCCGATGCGCTCGGCGTCGGCGCGGGCGTCGTCCCGGATGCGCGCGGTCTCGCCGTCGACGCCCGCCAGGCGCTCGCGGTTGCGGGCGAGCTGCGCCTTGGCGTCGGCCTCCATGGCCTCGGCCTTGGCGATGCCCGACTCGATCTGCTTCTTGGTGTCGTCGTGCGACGTGACGAAGTTCGGCCACGCGTACCTGTAGACGACGTAGACGAGCAGCGAGAAGGCCACGAGACCGACGATGATCTCCGCGACGTGTGGCAGCGTCGCGTACGGGTGCCCCGCCGGCTGTTCGGCCAGCAGCTCGGTCACGCTCATCGGTTCACCTCCCGTCCCTGCGGTGTCGACCGGTCAGGGGGACTCAGATGGCGAACGCGAGGACCAGACCGATGATGGCGAGCGCCTCGGAGAGGGCGAAGCCGATGAACGCGATGGTCTGCAGCTGGCCGCGGGCCTCGGGCTGGCGGGCGACGCCGTTGATGAACGCCGCGAAGACGATGCCGACACCGATACCGGGGCCGACGGCCGAGAGGCCGTAGCCGACCATGTTGAGGCTGCCCTGAACCATGAGGGGTTCCTTTCCTACGTGATCGTGGGGTGATCGGGTGGGGACGCGGAGCGGCCGCGGCCGACTAGTGCTCGTCGGCCAGCGAGGCGCCGATGTACGACGCGGTGAGGATCGTGAAGATGTAGGCCTGCACCACCTGGATGAAGGCCTCGAAGAACGTCATGACGATCGCGAAGAGGAACGCGAACGGCGACAGGATGTTGAGCACCAGCGAGTCGGCGAGCGTGAGCATGTACTCGCCGCCGAAGATGAACACCAGCAGCAGCAGGTGGCCGGCGAGCATGTTGCCGAACAACCGGAGCGAGAGCGTGACGGGCCGCAGGATGAAGTTCGAGATGAACTCGATCGGGGTGAGCACGATCCGGACGGCCCACGGGACCCCCGGCGGCCAGGTCTGCAGCTTGATGTAGCCGCCGAACCCCTGCTTGCGGATGCCGACGTAGTTGTAGATCAGCCACGTCACGATGGCCAGCGCGTACGCCATCCCCGGGTGCGAGAACGACGGGAACTGGATGAACGGGAAGATGCCGAAGACGTTGTTCACCAGGATGAAGGCGAACAGCGCCACCAGGTAGGGCACGTAGCGCCGGAACTCGGGCCCGATGTTGTCCCGCGCGATCTGGTCGCGCACCAGGCCCTGGAACTTCTCGGCGGCGAACTGCAGCCGGCCCGGGATGATCTTCGCGTTCTTCGTCGCCAGCGCGTAGAAGAGGTACACGATGATCGCGGCGACGATGAACTGGATCGAGACCTTGTCGAACCACTCGAGGACGGGGATGCCCTCGAAGATCGGCGGGATGTTGAAGTCCTCGACACCGGGGGCCTTGAAGCCCTCGGCCGGCATCGGTGGTGGGCCCGGGGGCGCCGGCACCTGCGTCCACGACGACGAGATCACCCGTGCTGCTCCTTCCGGTCCTCCGGGCCGGCGGGACCACCGGGTCGAGGGAGAGGGTCGGGGGGGACGTAAAGGTATCGGATGTAGATCAAGGCGAAGGACGCGGCCCCGCCGAGCAGCAGCCCGACCAGGAGAAACCACCGAGTACCCAGCAGGGCGTCCAGACCCGCTCCCCCCAGGCCGAACACCAGGAACCCGGTGATCAGGTGGGAGAGGATCGTCCACGCCTCCGCGGGCGAGCCGGGTCCGGACCCCGTCGCGGGGGTGCGTCCCGCGTCACCGCGGAGGCTGTCCTGCGCCATCGCGGCGCACCATATCAGCACGTTCGTCGTAGTCCATTACGGGACGTCGGAGGCCTCTGGATCGATCCCGTACCCCCGTTCGCCCCGACGGGTCACACGGCGATGGTCGGGGTGCGCATCCGCGCGAAGGCGATCACCTCGCCGGTGATGAACGCGATGGCCGTCGGGCCGAGCGCCAGCGCGGCGATGCGGGTGTCGACGAGTCCGAGGCCGCCGAGCACCAGGAAGATCACCAGCAGCACGCCCAGCTTGGCGAGCATGCTGATCATAGCCGCGGCCATCACCACCATCGGGTCCGCGGCCGCGGTCCAGCGCATCACCAGCGGGCCCAGCGAGCAGACGGCGACGACCACGACCGCACCGACGATCGCGGCGACCACCCCGGGCACGCCGGCGAGGAGCCCGGCCGCCACCGCGGCGAGCACCGCGACCACCACCGCGGCCCAGAGACCGCCGCGCAGCATGACGCGGCTGGCGTCGAGGATCTGGGCGGTGGTGGCGGGGCTGCTCGTCGGCGGGAGCGGGCCGCCGGACGGTGTCGGCTGGTCGGGCTCGGGACTGGTCATCGTTGTTCGGGACTCCGGGTACGGGATGCGGGTACGGGATGCGGGTACGGGCTGGCGGGTCGGGTCAGGTGCGGGAGCGCAGGCGGGGCACGGCCGAGGCGAGCACGGCCACGAGCAGGCCGACGGTGACCATCCAGACCACCAGGAACGCGTTGTCGACCAGCGCGAGCGCCACCGCCCCGAAGGACAGCACCCCGGCCCACAGGTAGATCAGCAGCACGGCGCGGCGCTGGGAGTGCCCGATCTCGAGCAGCCGGTGGTGCAGGTGCATCTTGTCGGGCGCGAACGGGCTCGTGCCCGCCCGGGTGCGCCGGACGACCGCGAGCAGCAGGTCGAGCAGCGGGACGAACACCACCGAGGCGACGACGATCAGGGGCGTGACCAGGGCGAGCGCGCCCGTGGCCCCGGTGGTCGAGTAGTTGGTGCGCCCCGAGGCCGTGGTGGTGGCGGCCGCGAGCGTGAGTCCGATGAACATGGAGCCGGAGTCACCCATGAACAGGCGCGCCGGCTGGAAGTTGTGGGGCAGGAAGCCCGCGCACGCCCCGGCGAGCACCGCGGCGATGAGCGCGGGCGGGTAGGCGTTGACGTCGCCGTTCTGCTGCCCGAGCAGCCCGAGCGCGAACGCGCACGTCGCGGTGGCCGCGATCGTGCCGATCCCGGCGGCGAGCCCGTCGAGGCCGTCGACGAAGTTCATCGCGTTGACCAGCAGGACGCACAGGAACACGGTGATGAGCACGCCCTGGTCCTGGCCGAGCAGCAGCAGCGAGCCGGTGCTGCCGCCCGACCCGCCCCAGGGCAGGTACACCGCGGTCCACTGCACGCCCATGAGCACGAGGACGCCGGCCGCGGTGGCCTGGCCGGCCAGCTTGGTCAGCGCGTCGAGGCCGACGCGGTCGTCCAGCGCCCCGACCACCACGATCACGCCGCCCGCGACGAGGACGGCCACCGTCTCGGTGGAGTAGTCGAACGCGCGGCGCAGCACCGGCAGCTGGCTGGCCACGAACACCCCGCCGAGCACGCCGAGGTAGATCGCGACGCCGCCGAGGCGCGGGATCGGGATGGTGTGCACGTCGCGGCCGCGCGGCACGGCGATGGCGCCCCAGCGCAGCGCGAGGCGGCGCACCAGCCCGGTGAGCAGGTAGGTCACGACCGCGGCGGACAGCCCGACCAGGAGGTACTCCAGGATCGGCAGCCCCATCGGGGCGAAGTCCGCTGACGGGCCCACGGGCACCGACAGTAGACCCGCGACCACCCGCGCAGCGCAGCGGAGCCGGGTCCCGGCGCGCCTAGCGGGGGTACGCGGGGAACCGCGACACGAGCTTCCCGACGTCCTCGCGCACGTCGGCGAGGGTCTGCTTGCCGTCCTCGGTGGCCTCGTCGGCGGTCACCGCGGCGGCGATGAGGCGCGCGACCTCGCCCATCTCGGACTCGGTCATGCCCTGCGTGGTGATCGACGGCGAGCCGACGCGGATGCCCGAGGCGGTCATCGGCGGCTGCGGGTCGTACGGGATCGCGTTCTTGTTGAGCGTGATCCCGGCCAGGCCGCTGCGGGCCTCGGCCTCCTTGCCGGTGACGCCGAGCGGCTGCAGGTCGAGCAGCGCCAGATGGGTGTCGGTGCCGCCCGAGATCGCGCGCATGCCGTGCGACTCGAGCGCCGAGGTCAGGGCCTGGGCGTTGGTGATGACCTGGCGCGCGTACCGCTGGTAGTCCTCGGTGGCCGCCTCGGCGAGCGCGACGGCCTTGCCGGCCACCGCGTGCATCAGCGGGCCGCCCTGCAGGAACGGGAAGACCGCCTTGTCCAGGGCCTTCGCGTGCTCGGCCTTCGAGACGAGCATGCCGCCGCGCGGTCCGCGCAGGACCTTGTGGGTGGTGAAGGTGACGACGTCGGCGTGGGGCACCGGGCTGGGGATCGCCTGCCCGGCGACGAGGCCGATGAAGTGCGCGGCGTCGACCCAGAGGATCGCGCCCGCCTCGTCGGCGATCGCGCGGAACTTCTCGAAGTCGATGAGGCGCGGGTAGGCCGTGGCGCCGGCCACGATCATCTTCGGCCGGTGCTCGAGCGCGAGGTCGCGCACCTGGTCGTAGTCGATGAGCCCGTCGTCCTCGCGCACGGTGTAGGGCACCGGCTCGAACCACTTGCCCGAGAAGCTGACCTTGGCGCCGTGCGTCAGGTGCCCGCCGTGCGGCAGCGACATCGCCAGCACCTTGTCGCCGGGCCGGCAGAACGCCGCGTAGACCGCGAGGTTGGCGTTGGCGCCGGAGTGCGGCTGCAGGTTGGCGTGCTCGGCGCCGAACAGGGCCTTGGCCCGCTCGATGCCGATCTCCTCGGCGCGGTCGACGACCTCGCAGCCGCCGTAGTAGCGCCGGCCGGGATAGCCCTCGGCGTACTTGTTCGACAGCGTCGAGCCGAGCGCGGCGAGCACCGCCGGACTGGTGAGGTTCTCGCTGGCGATCAGCTGCAGCCCGCCGCGCAGGCGCTCCAGCTCGTCGTCGACGACCTGGGCGATCTCGGGGTCGACGGCCCGCAGCGCGTCGAAGTCCGGGCCCCAGAAGTGCTGCGCGTCGGATGCCATGGCGCCTCACGTTACCGGCCATTCACGCAGGTGTGAGCGCCCCTGGTACCTGGGTCACAGTCCCGGTGTTCAGAGGGTGACGGGCACGCCGACGACGCGTGACACGTCCTCGGAGCTCACCGCGCCCTCCCGGCGCAGGCGGGGAGCCTCGCCGGTGAGGTCGACGATCGTCGAGGCCACGCCCGTCGCGCACACCCCGCCGTCGAGGTAGACCTCGACCGTCTCGCCCAGCTGCTCGCGCGCCTCCTCGACGGTGGTCGCCGGCGGCTGCCCGGAGACGTTCGCGCTGCTCACGGCCATGGGGCCGACGTCGCGCAGCAGCTCGAGGGCCACCGGGTGCAGGGGCATCCGCAGCATCACGGTGCCGCGCGTGCGCCCGAGGTCCCAGGCGAGGCTCGGGGCGTGCGGCAGGACGATGGACAGGCCGCCGGGCCAGAACGCCTCGACGAGGTCGCGCGCGACGGGCGGGACGGTGCCGACCAGGCCGTCGATCGTCGACCAGCTGCCCACGAGCACGGGGACGGGCATGTCCGGCCCGCGCTGCTTGGCCGCCAGCAGCTCGGCCACCGCGCGCCCGTCGAACGCGTCCGCCCCGATGCCGTAGAGCGTGTCGGTGGGGACGACGACGAGTCGTCCGGCGCGCACCGCGGACGCGGCGGCGGCCAGGCCGGTGGGACGGGTCGCGGGGTCCTCGCAGTCGTACACGGCGCTC
The DNA here is from genome assembly GCA_902805495.1 of uncultured Actinomycetospora sp. Classification (GTDB taxonomy): domain Bacteria; phylum Actinomycetota; class Actinomycetes; order Mycobacteriales; family Pseudonocardiaceae; genus Actinomycetospora. The sequence continues at coordinate 212 of CADCTH010000145.1, read as the reverse complement.
ACGGCGGGCCAGCCTAGGTCCGCCGGGCCGTCGCGACGCGCGGGCGTCCGGTGAGGTCGGCGTGGGTGGCGACGTCGGCGAACCCGGCCGCGGCGAGCACGTCGCGCACGGCCGCCGGGTGGGAGTCGTCGTGCTCGAGCGCCACCGCTCCCCCGGGGCGCAGCAGGCGCCGGGCCAGGGCCGCGACGGGGCGGACGACCGCGAGGCCGTCG
>CADCTH010000144.1 GCA_902805495.1 uncultured Actinomycetospora sp. | reverse complement strand
GGGGTCCGCGGCGCTGGGCGGCTCCGGGGCGCGGGCGGCGCCGGCGGTCGCCACGCCGGCGGACGAGCCGCTCCCGCCCGGGGACGCGCCCGCCCTCGGGCTGCTCGACGTGGTCTCGCGCACCGCCGGCGACCCCCGCGGGCCGGTCACGGAGCGCGACATCACGGTCACCGGCTTCCTCGTCCCGGCCGCCCGGACCCCGCCGCCCGGGGCGACCGGGCTCGACGTCGCCCGGCTCGTGATCTCGTGCTGCGCGGCCGACGCGTCCGCCGTGCGCGTGCACCTCGCCGATCCGGAGGGCGTGCTCCGGGGCGCCGCGCCCGGCGGCGCCGAGGGGGACCGGTGGGTGGTGTTGCGCGGGCGCGTGGTGGCGGGCAGCGGGACCGCGGCGGACGGCCACGTGCCGACACTCTCGGTCATCGCGTGGTCGCCGGTTGCGACACCCGTTCCGGTGTACGAATACTGAGCCGGACGTGGGCGCGGGAACGCCGAACGGCCGAAAGGGGAACGAACCGGTCGGGACGACCCGTAGACTCCGCAACCGCCGTCCATCCGGAGAGGAGGGGCGTCTTCCGCCGGCCCGCCGGACGGGGAGGCGCGACCCACGATGACACAAGATCTCTCATCACCGCCGGGCCCACCGTCCGGGACCCCGGGGGAGCAGCCCGCGGGCGGCGCGTCCGAGAGCGCGGCCGACCGCAAGCACGGCACCGACTGGGTCGTCTTCGGCGTCGGCGCGGCCCTGGCCGTGATCTTCGTCCTGTGGGGCGTCATCGGCACCGACAGCCTCACCGCCGCGTCGAGCGCCATGCTCAGCGGCGTCATCCGCGGCGGCGGCTGGTTCTTCATCCTCGCGGCCACCGGCTTCGTCGCGTTCGCGCTGTGGCTGGCCTTCAGCCGTTTCGGACGCATCCGGCTGGGCCACGACGACGAGCAGCCCGAGTTCCGCACCATCTCGTGGATCGCGATGATGTTCAGCGCGGGCATGGGCATCGGGCTGATGTTCTACGGCGTCGCCGAGCCCCTGTCGTTCTTCACCGAGCCGCCGCCCGGGTCGGTGGTGCCCGGCGACGAGGTCGGCGCGCTGCGGACCGCGATGGCGACGTCGCTGTTCCACTGGACGCTGCACCCGTGGGCGATCTACGCCGTGGTCGGGCTGGCCATCGCCTACTCGACGTTCCGCAAGGGGCGCCGCCAGCTCATCAGCTCCGCGTTCGTCCCGCTGATCGGCGAGCGGGCGGCCAACGGCGCCGTCGGCCGGGTCATCGACATCATCGCGATCTTCGCGACGATCTTCGGGTCGGCCGCGTCGCTGGGCCTGGGCGCGCTGCAGATCGGCGGCGGCCTCGACGCGACGGGTTTCCTGCCCGGTGCGGGCAACGAGGTGCTCGTCCCGCTGATCATCGTGCTGACCGCCGCGTTCGTGCTGTCGGCGGTGTCCGGCGTCGCCAAGGGCATCCAGTGGCTGTCGAACATCAACATGGTGCTCGCCGGCGTGCTCGCCCTGTTCCTGTTCGTCGTCGGCCCGACGGTGATCATCCTCGACCTGCTGCCGACCGCGGTGGGCGCCTACTTCGGCGACTGGGCCGAGATGGTCGGGCGCACCGAGGCCACCGGCGGCTCGGCGATGCTCGACTGGCTGAGCTCGTGGACGGTGTTCTACTGGGCGTGGTGGATCTCGTGGACCCCCTTCGTCGGGATGTTCCTGGCCAAGATCAGCCGGGGTCGCACCATCCGCCAGTTCGTCGGCGGCGTGATCCTCGTGCCCAGCCTCGTGAGCCTCGTGTGGTTCGCGATCTTCGGCGGCGCGGCGATCAGCCAGCAGCAGGCCGGCCTCAACCCGGCCGCGGCCGGCACCGAGCAGCAGCTCTTCGCCGTGCTCAGCGCGTACCCGTGGGCGACGTTCACCGGACTGCTGGTCATGGTGCTGGTGGCGATCTTCTTCGTCTCCGGCGCCGACGCCGCGTCCATCGTCACCGGCACGCTGTCCCAGCGCGGGACCGACGAGCCGTCGCGCTGGGTGGTCATCTTCTGGGGCTGTGTGATGGGCGCCGTGGCGATCATCATGCTGCTCGTGGGCGGCGAGGACGCGCTGTCCGGCCTGCAGAGCCTCACCATCCTGGTCGCCGCACCGTTCGTGGTGATCATGGTGTTCCTCTGCATCGCGTTCATGCGCGACCTCAACCACGACCCGGTGATCCTGCGGGAGACCAAGGGCCTCGAGGTCATCGAGCAGGCGGTCGACTACGGCACCGATCGTCACGGCGAGGCCTTCTACCTGCGGGTCCGGGCCTTCGAGAGCGCGAGCGAGCAGCGCGCCGCGGAGGACGCGGAGTCCTCCGGGCCGACCTACGCCGAGGTCCGGGGCGTCCAGGACCCGTTCGCCGGGGAGTCCGACGACGCCAGGGCGCGGACCGTGCCGCGCGACGACGACCCGTCGGGCACCGAGGTCGTCGACAGCGGGCCGGGCGGCCGGGCCCAGACGGCGGCCCCGGGAGACCGGAGCGAGCCGGCCGGGCGGCCCAGCGCCGACCGGGAGTAGCACCGCACGCGACGAGGGCCGGGTCCCCCACCGGGGGCCCGGCCCTCGTCGTCGTGTCGGGGGTCGTGTCGGGGTCGTCGCCGGGCTCAGCCCGCGCGGCAGGCCGCGCACACGCCGAGGATCTCCACGGTGTGCGACACCTCGGCGAAGCCGTGGGCCACGGCGACGCGCTCCGCCCAGTGCTCCACGGCCGGGCCCTCCACCTCGACGGTCTTGCCGCACGAGCGGCACACGAGGTGGTGGTGGTGGTGCTCGGAGCAGCGCCGGTAGGAGGCCTCGCCGGTGCCCGTCCGCAGCACGTCGATCTCGCCGGCCTCGGCCAGGGCCTGCAGGGTGCGGTACACCGTGGTCAGGCCGATGCCGACGCCGCGGCGGCGCAGCTCCTCGTGGATCTCCTGCGCGGACCGGAAGTCGGTGAGCTCGTCGAGCAGGTCCGCGATCGCGGCGCGCTGCCGGGTCGCCCGTTGCCCCGGCACCGACGGGGCGCGCGATCCGGTCACGACTCCTCCTCCACGTGGGTCACGGCGTCGACGACGATGTGGGCGAGGTGGTCGTCGACCAGGCGGTAGACCACCTCGCGGCCCCGCCGGTCGCCGCGCACCACGCCGGCGGCCTTGAGCACGCGCAGGTGCTGGCTGATCAGCGGCTGGGTGACGGCGAGGGCGTCGACCAGCTCGTGCACGCAGCGCGGCGAGCTGCGCAGCTGCAGCACGATGGCGATGCGCACGGGCGCGGCGAGGGCGCGCAGCAGGTCGCCCGCCGCGACGAGGGCCTCGGAGCCCGGCGTCTCGGGGACCGGCGCGGGCGCGTCGTGGTCGTGCAGGTCGGGGGACTGCACGCCGGGGGACTGCAGATCGGGTGACTGCAGATCGGGTGACTGCACGCCGGGCGACTGCACGGCGGGGATCGGGGCGCTCACGCGGCGACCTGCCCCACGGCGATCGCCACGAGCACGACGAGGCAGAGCACGCGCACGGCGCGCTCGCCGGTCGAGAGCCGCGGCCACGTGGCGGCGAGCAGGGCGGCGACGCCGAGCGCGAGCACGCCGAGCAGCAGCGCGCCGACGACCCCGCCGACGAGGACCCCGGCGGCGAACAGCGCCGCGACGGCGACGAACACGGCGACGGCCTGTACGCGGGACAGCGGCCCCTCGCCCGGCAGCATCCGTCCCCGCCTCCGGGCGAACGGCGGCCGTGCCCGTCCCGGTCCGCGTTCGCTCACGCCCGGCCTCCCCGTCCTCGTCGTCCCCGCGGGGGCCTGTGCCCCGACGCCGCCCCTACGCTGTCCCTATCGATGGTGACACTCGTTGTCGATCCGTGGGGGAGGAGGCCCGGGTGCTGCTGGTCTGCCGCTTCGCGCCGGCCCCCGGCGACGCCGCGGCCTTCCTCGAGCGGGCCCGCCGGGCGGTGGCCCTGCTCGCGGCGCAGTCTGGGTGCGACGGCGTCGACCTGGCCCGGGCGATCGAGGAGCCGGACCGCTGGGTGCTGGTCGCCCGGTTCGCCACCGTGACGGCCTACCGGCGGGCGCTGCAGCCGTTCGACGTGCGCGAGCACGTCGTGCCGCTGCTCTCCGAGGCGCTGACCGACGAACCGGCCGCCTACGAGCGCGGCCTGGTCGCCGGGCCGGAGGGCCTGACCGAGCACCCGAGCCTGCTCGCCGACCGCGCCGGCGGGCCGCCACCCGGCGCCTGAGGGCTCCCGCCGCGGCTCGCTACGCTGGGTGCACCCGCCAGGTCCGGCGAGCCCCAGCGATCCCCTGCGATTCCCGGAGTACCACCGTGCCCACGCCCACCGGCAGCGCCCGCATCGAGACCGTGGTCAACCTCTGCAAGCGCCGCGGTTTCGTCTTCCCCTCCGGGGAGATCTACGGCGGGACGCGCTCGGCCTGGGACTACGGCCCCCTGGGCGTGGAGCTCAAGGAGAACCTCAAGCGCCAGTGGTGGAAGGCCGTCGTCAACGGCCGCGACGACGTCGTCGGGCTGGACTCCAGCGTGATCCTGCCGCGCCAGGTGTGGGTCGCGTCCGGCCACGTCGACGTGTTCACCGACCCACTGGTCGAGTGCACGAGCTGCCACCGCCGCTTCCGCGCCGACCAGCTCGCCGAGGACTTCGCCGAGCGCACCGGCGGCCCGTCGCTGGAGTCGACCGACGCCGAGGGCCACGTCCACTTCGACCTGTCGAACGTGCCGTGCCCCAACTGCGGCACGCGCGGCCAGTACACCCCGCCGCGCGAGTTCAACATGATGCTCAAGACCTACCTGGGCCCGGTGGAGTCCGAGGAGGGCCTGCACTACCTGCGGCCCGAGACCGCGCAGGGCATCTTCGTCAACTTCGCCAACGTGATGTCCGCGGCGCGCAAGAAGCCGCCCTTCGGCATCGGCCAGATGGGCAAGAGCTTCCGCAACGAGATCACGCCCGGCAACTTCATCTTCCGCACGCGCGAGTTCGAGCAGATGGAGATGGAGTTCTTCGTCGAGCCCGGCTCCGACGAGCAGTGGCACCAGTACTGGATCGACGAGCGCACCCGCTGGTACACCGACCTGGGGATCTCCGCCGACAACCTGCGCCACTACGAGCACCCCAAGGAGAAGCTCTCCCACTACTCGAAGCGCACCGTCGACATCGAGTACCGGTTCGGCTTCAACGCCGGCCAGGAGTGGGGCGAGCTCGAGGGCATCGCCAACCGCACCGACTTCGACCTCACCACGCACTCGAACAGCAGCGGTGTCGACCTGAGCTACTACGACCAGGCCACCGACTCGCGCTACCGCCCGTACGTCATCGAGCCGGCCGCCGGCGTGGGCCGCTCGATGATGACGTTCCTGCTCGAGGCCTACACCGAGGACGAGGCGCCCAACGCCAAGGGCGGGGTCGACAAGCGCACGGTGCTCAAGCTCGACCCGCGCCTCGCTCCGGTCAAGGCCGCGGTGCTGCCGCTCT
>CADCTH010000143.1 GCA_902805495.1 uncultured Actinomycetospora sp. | reverse complement strand
GGCGCGCCTCGGCGTGCGGTCGCTGGCGCTGGTGGTGCTCAGTCATCTGCACGCCGACCACGTGGGCGGGCTCGTCGGGGCGCTGGCGGGGCGGGCGGTGGGCGGGGTGGCGCTCGGGCCGGCGAGGGAGCCGGCGGACACCCTGGCCCAGGTCGTGCGGCGGGCCGGCGCGGCGCGGGCCCCGGTGGTGGGCCTGGGCCGGGGGACCGTGCTGCGCTGGCCCGGGCTGGTGATCGAGGTCCTCGGCCCGGTCCGGACACCGACCCACGTCGACGGCGAGGACGGCGCGGCGGTCAACGACACGTCAGTGGTGCTGCGCGCCCACACCCCGGTGGGCCGGGTGCTCCTGCCCGGCGACGCGGAGCTGGCGTCGCAGTCGTCGCTGCTCGGCACGGGCGCGGACCTGCACGCCGAGATCCTCAAGGTGCCCCACCACGGCTCGCGGTCCTCGCTGCCGTCCTTCCTCACCGCGGCCCGGTCCTCGCTCGCGTTGGTCAGCGTCGGGCGCGGCAACACCTACGGGCACCCGAACCCGCAGGTGGTGGGCCTGCTCGCGCGCAGCGGGGCGTTGGTGCGGCGCACCGACGAGTCGGGTGACCTCGCGGTGGTCAGCGCCGTCGAGGCCCGCGCCGGGCCGTCCGTCGTCGCCCGCGGCGACCCGCGGCCCGACCCGCGGCGACGGTAGACGCACCGTGCCCTCGGGACACGGTTCGTGCACCGCGGCGCCCGGGCCCGCGGGCGACTACAGCCCGAGGGCCTCGCGCACCGCCTTCGACGTCGCCGGGATCGTCGCCTTCGGGCCCACCTGGTGCTCGATGGCGTCCAGGGTCTTCAGGCCGTCGCCGGTGATCAGCAGGACCGTGTCGGCGTCGGGGTCGAGAGCGCCGGACTCGACCATCTTCTTCGCGTTGGCGACGGTGACCCCGCCCGCGGTCTCGGCGAACACGCCCTCGGTGCGCGCGAGGAGCCGGATGCCGTCGCGGATCTCCTCGTCGGTCACGTCGGTGACCACGCCGCCGCAGCGGCGCACGGCGTCGAGGACGTAGGGCCCGTCGGCGGGGTTGCCGATCGCCAGCGACCGGGCGATGGTGTCCGGCTTCTGCGGGCGGACGACGTCGGTGCCCTCGGCGAACGCCGTCGAGACGGGCGAGCAGCCCGCGGCCTGGGCGCCGAAGACCTTGTACGGGCTGTCGTCGACGAGGCCCAGCGCGGCGAGTTCGCCGTAGGCCTTGTCGACCTTGGTCAGCTGCGAGCCCGAGGCGATCGGGATGACCGTCTGCGCGGGGATGCGCCAGCCCAGCTGCTCGGCGACCTCGTAGCCGAGCGTCTTCGAGCCCTCCGCGTAGTACGGGCGGACGTTGACGTTGACGAACGCCCAGTCCTCCTGCTCGAACGCGAGCTCGGTGGCCAGGCGGTTGACGTCGTCGTAGGTGCCCTCGCAGGCCAGCAGGTCGGTGTCGTACACCGCCGTCATGAGGATCTTCGCGCGCTCCAGCGAGGCGGGGATGAGCACGACGGAGTCCCAGCCGGCGCGCGCGGCGGCGGCGGCGGTGGCGTTGGCGAGGTTCCCGGTGGACGGGCAGGCGAGCACGGTGAAGCCCAGCTCGCGGGCCGCGGCGAGGGCGACGGCGACGACCCGGTCCTTGAAGGAGTGCGTGGGGTTGCCGGTGTCGTCCTTGACCCACAGGTTCTTGATCCCGAGCGCGGCGCCGAGACGGTCGGCGCGCAGCAGGCGGGTGCAGCCCGGGTCGGTGTTGGGGTGGTCGGAGACGGTGCTCGGCACGGGCAGCAGGCCCTGGTAGCGCCAGATGCTGCGGGGCCCGCGCTCGATGTCCTCGCGGGTGACGCGGCCGAAGTCGTAGGCGACCTCGAGGGGCCCGAAGCACTGGGGACACGCGAACTCGGCGGCCAGGTCCATGCGGTGGCCGCAGGCGCGGCAGGCGAGCGCACACGCGGGCCCGAGGTCGTACGACGTGGTCGTCGAGGTCTGGGCAGTCAGCGTCATGGAGAAAGTCCTCCTCATCTTCCCCGCGAACGGGTCGGAATTGGCACCGTGATCGTCTGCGGAATCTGACGCCGGTTGCCGGGGTGTCGTCGGGCCGGTCCCTCTACCCCTCTGGATGAGCCGTGTTCAGTTGTGTGGACGCCCGTGGACGTCCGGGCGAGCACACTACGTCAGCCCGCCGAGGGCGACCACCGGCCGTGGCCGCGACGAGACGCTGCTCACCCCGCGCGGGGAACGCGTCGTCGCGGGCGGGCCGGGCTCGTCGGACCCGCGTGACACCATCGGTCCGTGAGCCCCGAGAGCCCGGCGTCGGTGCACCTCGTCGTCGGCGACGAGGGGCTGCTGGTCGAGCGCGCGGTCACGCGGGCGCTCGCCGCGGCGCGCGAGGTCGAGCCCGCGGTCGAGGTGGCGCACCTGCCCGTCGGCGAGATCACCGCCGGGGTGCTGGGCGAGCTGGTGAGCCCGTCGCTGTTCGCCGAGTCCCGCGTGGTGGTGCTCGAGAACGCCCACGACGCGAGCGCGGAGGTCACGACGCTGCTGCTCGACTACGCGAAGGCCCCGAGCGACGGCGTGACGCTCGTCGTCGTCCACCGCGGGCCGCCGAAGAGCGGCGGCCGGCGGGCGAAGGCCCCGGCGAAGCCCGCGAAGGGTGGCGCCAAGGGCGATGCCCTGCTCGAGGG
>CADCTH010000142.1 GCA_902805495.1 uncultured Actinomycetospora sp. | reverse complement strand
GTCGGCGGCCTGGATGGCGAGGCGACCGAGCCACGCCTGCTCCTCGCGGACGCGGCGCAGCACCTCGTCGAGCACGAGCGCGGCCCAGGGGTCGCCGGGGTCGGGCCCGGGACCGGGCGCCGCCGCCTCGGCCAGCCCCGCGACCCGCGCGCGGCGCTCGCGCAGCACGCGGGCCCGCGCGTCGAGCACGCCCCGGCGCTCGTCCGGGGTGAGGCGGGCGAGGTCGTCGAGGCGGGCGAGGAACTCGGCCTCGTCCCCGGCGAGCTCGTCGTGGAGGTCGGCCAGCAGGTCGTCGAGCAGCTCGCGCCCGACGTCGGTCAGCGCGTAGACGTGCCGCGGCGGGCGTCCCTCCTGCGGCTCGAGCGTGCGGGTGACCGCGCCCGCGTCGGAGAAGCGCTTGAGCGCGGGGTAGAGCGAGTTGTTGTGCAGCACGAAGCCCGTGGCCGCCTCGACGCGGCGCCGCAGCTCGTAGCCGTGCGACGGCCGGCGCGCGAGCTGGCTCAGCAACAGCACGTCTACCCACACCTAGGTCAGCGTGACCTAGGTACGACGGGAGCGCCACCCGACGTGAGCCCGTCGACACGACGGGTCACCGGCGGTGCACCGGGTACGCCCTCGTCAACGCTTCAACCTGATCGAGGAGGACACGTGGCCGAGGGCCGCTTCACGGGCAAGGTCGTCATCGTCACCGGCGGGGGGTCGGGCATCGGTGCCGCGACCGCCCACCGCTTCGGCGCCGAGGGCGCGACGGTGGTGATCACCGGCCGCACGCAGGAGAAGCTCGACAAGGTCGCCGCGGACGCGCCGGCGGGCTCGACGCTGCACGCGCGGGTGGCCGACACCTCCGACGAGCAGGCCGTGACCTCGCTGGTCGCCGACGTCGTCGCCGAGCACGGGCGCCTGGACACGCTGGTCAACAACGCCGCGGTCGCCGAGCCGGGGACGGTCGCCGAGCTCGACGCCGACGCCTGGCGCCGGGTCATGGCCACCGACGTCGACGGCGTCTTCTACGCCTCCAAGGCCGCGCTGCCCCACCTGCGCGAGAGCGGCGGCAGCATCGTCAACGTCGGCTCCGTGTCGGGCCTCGGCGGCGACTGGGGCATGGCGGCCTACAACGCCGCGAAGGGCGCGGTCACCAACCTCACCAACGCGATGGCCCTCGACCACGCGGGCGACGGCGTGCGCGTCAACGCCGTGCACCCGAGCCTGACCGTCACGGACATGTCCGAGGGCATCCGCTCCGACGACGCGACGATGGGCGCGTTCCGCCAGCGCATCCCGATGGGCCGGCCCGCCGAGCCGGCCGAGGTCGCCGACGTCATCGCGTTCCTCGCGAGCCACGACGCCCGCTTCGTCAACGGCGCGCACATCCCCGTCGACGGCGGGCTGGGCGCCTCGAACGGTCAGCCCAACATGAGCGGCTGATCAACGGGGAGTTCGCGCGCATAGAAGCAGCGAGCAGCACGTTCGCTGCGCAAGTGGTGCCGGCGCGCTCAGGCCCCGAGCAGCGTGCGCCAGACGCGTCCGGCGCCCCGGCCGTCGAGCACCGAGTGCACGGCGACGGCGCCGGTCTTGTCGACGGCGCCGCCCCCCGGGCCGTGGGCGCTCTCGGCGCTGCCGCCCAGCAGGCGGTCGGCGGGGAACGCGGCGCCACGCGGGCGGGTGAGCGAGACGCGGTAGCGGTGGCCCTCGACGGTGACGCGCAGGCCGGCCGACCCCTCGTACCAGGGGAACGCCAGCCGCTCGACCGCGGCGAGCGGGGCGTCGAAGACGACGCCGGCGGCCGTCACCAGCCGCAGGCGCCCCGCGTAGAGGCTCAGCACGCCCGGCACGGAGGTCCGCGCGCGGAGCAGCCAGGCCGGCGTCGCGTACGACGGGGCGAGGTGGGTGGGGCTGGCGGGCGTCAGACGAGTGGCCACGGCGACCTCGGGGACCAGGAGATGGAGACCCGTGTCACTGTAGGTGCCTTCCGTCGAGGCTCGCTGGTGCAGACGGGTGATTCAGCTAGGGAACGACGGTGACGGGCCACTTCCCGGCGCGCACCAGCCGTCCGGCGAGCGAACCGACGATCCGGTGCCCGGCCTTCGTCGACGCCCCGACCACCACGGCGTCCACCCGGCGCTCGTCGGCCAGGCGCACGATCTCGGTGTACGGGTCACCCCGGCGCGCCACCAGCTCGCCGGTGAGGGCGAGGTCGTCGAGGTACCGCCGGGCGACGCCTCAGCCGGCGAACTGCACCGCGCTGCGCTGCCCCACCCGGTGGGCGATCTGCTCGTCGATGATCCGCCGGTGCTCGGGGTGGTCGCGGTACGTGGCGAAGGCGTCGACGTCGTCGAACACCGCGACCACCGCGAAGTCGGCGTTGCCGCTCGCGAGGCCGGCGTCGCGCCCGCAGGTCCACGACCGCAGGCCGGCGAGGTCGCCGCCGTCGACGAACGCCCGCAGCGCGGAGGCGATGCCGTCCACGACGGCGGGGTCCCGGGCGGCGTCGCTGTCGGGCGCCCAGGCGAACGTGACCACGTGCGTGAAGCTCATGCGCGCCATCCTCCCGCGCCCGCCGCGGCGGCGATCGGGTTGGGGATCCCGAGGTAGATCGGGTCCTCGCCGCGCCCGGCCGCCCAGCTGCGCAGGTGCGCCTTGGCGGGCAGGCTCGCGCTGATCAGTAGGTCGCGCGCCCAGGGCGCGGCGTCGGGGTCGTCGATCCCCGCCAGGGTGTCGGCGACCGTGCGCCACAGCGCCTCCTCGCCGACCGTGTGCCGCCCGAGCACCGCGACGAGCAGGGCGAGGTGGTTGACCACCGCGTGGTAGCGCAGCCGCCGCCACGCCTCCTCGGGGCGGTAGACCAGCGGGGACGCGGGGTCGAGGCCGGGCGGGACGCGGTCGGCGCCGACGTGCGCGCCCTCGAGGTCGCGCACCCGGCACCCCGCCGGCCACCCGTCGGGGCCGGTGCGCACCAGGGTGTTCTGCGGGTGGGCCTCGAACCCGATGCCGGCCGCGCCGAAGAGGTGCAGCAGCGGCACCAGCGACACCGCGAGCCAGCAGCGCAGCCAGGCGTGCACGTCGCCCGCCGCGCGCACGTCCGCGAGCAGCGCCGGCTCCGGCCCGGCCGGGCCGTCCTCGAGCACCGCGCCCAGCACCCGCCACCCGCCGGGCGGGAACGGCTCGCGGGTGATCACGGTGAGGTCCGCGGCCAGGGCCTCGCCCCCGACCGCGGGGTCGACGGTGCGGAAGCCCCTGTCGGCGAGCACCCCGAACCCTGCGGGCAGCGGGCCGAGCCCGGCGACGACGGCGGCCGCGGCCACCGCGCGCCGCGCCTGCTCCGGCGGCGTGGTGCGCACGAAGTGGGTCACGCGGGCGCGCAGCGGCAGCTTCCACTGCACGCCGGACGCGGCGTCGACGACGGTGCGCACCGACGACGTCGGCCACACCGGCTCGCCGAGCGGCCCGAGCCGGCGGGCGACGCCGTCGGCCTCGAGCCGCGCCAGCGTCGGGTCGCGGGCCAGCACGAGCGCCTGGTAAGGGTGCACCGGCACCGCGGT
>CADCTH010000141.1 GCA_902805495.1 uncultured Actinomycetospora sp. | reverse complement strand
CCGGGCTGGCCCGCGCGCACCCGCGCGCTGCGGGTCCCTGCCGGGGTCGTGGAGATGCGCCCGGTCCGACTGCGCGACGGCGGCGCCTGGGCGCGCATCCGCCGCCGCGACGAGGAGCACCTCGCGCCGTGGGAGCCGACGCTGCCCGGGCCCTGGGCCGACCGCAACGCGCTGGCGGAGTGGCCGGCGCGCTGGAGCACGCTGCGCGCGATGGGCCGCGCGGGCCAGGCCCTGCCCTTCGCCCTGCTCGTCGACGGCGAGTTCGCGGGGCAGGTCGTCGTCGGCAACGTCGTGCGCGAGCCGCTGCTCTCGGCGTACGTCGGTTACTGGGTGGGCGCGCACGTGGCCGGCGGGGGCGCGGCGACGGCCGCCGTCGCCCTGGCCGTCGACCACTGCTTCGCGCGCGTCGGCCTGCACCGCATCGAGGCGACGGTGCGGCCCGAGAACGTGCGCAGCCTCCGGGTGCTCGCCAAGCTCGGGTTCCGCGAGGAGGGGCTGCTGCGCCGCTACCTCGAGGTCGACGGCGACTGGCGCGACCACCTCGTCCTGGCCGTGACCACGGAGGACGTGCTGCCCGACGGCCTGGTCGCGCGGCTGCTGCGGGCGGGAGGGGCCGAGCGTGCGTGAGTCGTCCACCCACATGGCTCAGAGGTTCAGGGTGGCAGGCCATCCGGTCGAGTGCTATAGCCCGTAAACCTGATGGCCCGAGGTTCCCCTACTGGAGGGATCTCGTCACCGCTCGCACACGACACGCCGTCTCGGCTGCGGGGCGCACGGGGCTCCTGTGACTAGCGTGGCTCGTGCGACGGCCGGATCCGGGCGTCGCGGTCGTCCCGGGGTGGGAGGTGTGCGGTGCCGAGCTCGGTCGTGTTCGCGGCCCTGGTCCTGGCGTGGCTGGTGGTGCTCGTGCCCGTGGTCGCCCGCCGCCGACAGATGGTCCCGCGCTACGCAGACGCGGACCTGAGCGCGCGTGTGCTGCCGAGGACGGCCGGAGCACCCCTGATCGAGGAGGCCCCCGTGACCACGACGCAGGCGGACGGGCGCGGCGAGCGCACGGTGGTGGCGGGAGCCCCGAGCGGCGCCACGGCCGTGTCCGCCGGCACCGCCACGGCCCTGGCCGAGCGGGCCGACGAGACCCCCGAGGCCGTCGACGCCGAGCTCGACCTGGACGCCGACCCGGACGAGCTCGACGAGGCCGACGAGGCCGACGAGTCCGACGAGCTGGACGAGATGGACGAGGTCGTCGCGGTCGGCGAGGCCCCGCGCCCCGGGCGCGAGCGGGTGCTGCCGCGCCGCGCGCCCGAGACCGAGCGGGTCGACGATCGCTACGACGACGAGGATGACGACGCCGACGACGAGTACGAGGAGTACGAGGACTACGCCGATGAGTACGAGGCGTACGAGGCGTACGACGAGGACCTCCGCGACGAGGAGCCCGTCGGCCGGGAGCTGCGTCCGTACCGCCCCGGCCGTGGCGGCTTCGACCCGGACGCCGCCGAGGCCGCGGCGCACGCCCGCTACGCCTTCCGCCAGCGCGTCGCCCTCGGGCTGATCGCGGTCGCGGTGCTCTCGGCGCTGGCCGCGATGGTCGTGTCGAGCGTGATGTGGTGGCTGCACGGCGTCGCCGACGTCGTCCTGATCGGCTACCTCGTCTTCCTGCGCCGCCAGACGCGCATCGAGGAGGAGGTGCGCGTCCGCCGGGCCGCGCGCCTGTCCGGGGAGCGCCGCGCGCTGGAGGCCCGCCGGGCCCGCCAGGCCGAGCACGACGCGCGGATGGCGTCGCTGCAGGGCGAGGACTGGATCGACGCGGACGTCGACGAATTCGACGACCTCGACGACGACCGCTACGCGATCGACCCCCGCGACGACCGCCACGAGGTCGACCACCGCGACGTGGCCCCGCGCTGGGCCGCTCCGCGGACCCCGGCGCCGGCGGTGCCCGAGGACCTCGAGCTGGTCGACGACACCGACGACGACCCGGCGTTCCACGACCTCGACGGCGAGCGCAGCTACGGCTACCGGCGCGCGGCGGGCGCCTGACCCGCCCTCGGGCGACGGACCGCGACGTTGCTAGAGTGACGTCGCACCAGGGGCTGTGGCGCAGTTGGTAGCGCGACTCGTTCGCATCGAGTAGGTCAGGGGTTCGATTCCCCTCAGCTCCACCCTGTTTCCTCCGCGATCACCAGTCGCGATCACCAGTCGGCCCGTCGGGCGATGGCTCGCAGTTCGTCCGGGTCGGCGACGGCCTCCGCGGGGTCCTCTGGCCAGCGCTCGATCTGCGCCTCGGCCCAGTCCGCCCACCGCGCCACCGTCGCGTAGAGGTCGGTGAAGAACGCCCCGGCGAGCATCCCCTGGGCCGCGCGGTCCTGGTACGGCCCCTCGCCGGCGGCGTACTCGCGCGCGGCGGCGAGGTTCTCGACGTTGCGGTCCCGTGCCCACGCGCGGGCGGCGGCGACGGTGCGCAGGGCGTCCGCCCGGGTGCCGTGCTCGGCGAAGCTCAGCTTGACCAGCTGCTCGAACTCCACGACCGGTCCCTCGCCGGGCTCGGCCAGCCAGGCGGCGAGCGCGGCGCGGCCCTCCTCGGTGATCGCGTAGACGGTGCGCGGCCGGCGCCCGACCAGCTCGGTGGCGGCGGACGCGAGGCCGAGCGCGACCAGCTTCTTCGGCTCCTCGTAGAGCTTGCTCGCGGCGCGTGGCCACATGCGCCCGAGGCTGCGGTCCATCTGCTGGGTCAGCTCGTAGGTGCTCCAGGACCGCACCGCGAGCAGCCCGAGGACGGCGAACGACGTGCTCGTCAGGCGAGGGCTTGACACGTACTCCCCTTGGGACGACATTGATACTCCCCAAGAGAGTACAGGAGAACGCGATGACCACCGTGACTACGTCCGTCGACCCGACCAACCGCGCGCAGGCCGAGGCCTGGGACGGCACCGAGGGCGGCTACTGTGCGACCCACGCCGAGCGGTTCGACGCCGCGCTGGCCCACCACCAGCCGGCGTTCCACGCCGCGGCCGGGATCCGGCCCGACGACCGGGTGCTGGACGTGGGGTGCGGCACCGGGCTGACCACGCGCGCCTCGGCCCGGGCGGCGCCGGCGGGGGAAGCCCTGGGGGTCGACCTCTCCTCGCGGATGATCGACCTGGCCCGCACCCTCGCGGCGACCGAGGGCGTGCCGAACGCGCGGTTCGCGCAGGCCGACGCCCAGGTGCACCCGTTCCCGACGGCCGGGCTCGACGCGGTGATCAGCCGCACCGGTGCCATGTTCTTCGGGCGCCCCGACGTGGCCTTCGCGAACCTGGCCCGCGCCCTGCGCCCCGGCGGGCGGCTCACCCTGCTCACCTGGCAGCCCGCCGAGCGCAACGAGTGGATCGGCGCGTTCGCCCGCGACCTGGCCGGCCAGGCGCCCCCGTCGCCGCCGCCCGGGACGCCGGGCCCGTTCTCGCTGAGCGACCCCGACCACGTGCGTGACCTGCTCGCAGGCGCCGGCTTCGTCGACGTCGCGATCGACGGCCGGACCGCGCCGATGATCTACGGACGCGACGCCGCGGAGGCGCAGGAGTTCGTCCTGGGGCTCCTGGGCTGGATGCTCGCGGGGCGCACGCCCGCCGAGCGGGAGCGGGCGGAAGCGGCGCTGCGGGCCACGCTGGAGGCGCACGAGGGCCCGGACGGGGTGGGGCTGGCGTCGGCGACCTGGATCGTCACGGCCCGGCGGGGCTGACCGCGGCCGGCGTTCCTCGGGCGGGCGCCGACGCGAGGGTAGGTGGCGCTCGCCGCGGCCTGGGTCATGCCGTGCCAGGACCGGGCGAACGAGACGACCTCGTGCCCGCCGGTGACGAGCCTTGGATCAGGTGCTGGTCGTGGGGCACACCGGCGAGCATCCCCGGTTCAGCGCCAGGACGGCAGCCACAGCTCCGCGTTCCAGCGGTCCGCGGTGATCCAGGTGCCGACGAGGATCGGCCACAGCCAGGCGAAGTTGGCCACGACCAGCCCCGTGTATACGCCGACGACGAGCGTGCCGGTGTGGCGGCGTTCGAGGCCCTGCTCGCGGCGCCCGAGGAACTCCCCGAGCGCCAGCACGATCGCCAGCACGAGGAACGGCGCCACCGGCGTCATGTAGAAGAAGTACATCTGCCGGTCGAGGTTGGTGAACCACGGCAGGAAGCCGGCGCCGTAGCCGACGAGCACGGCGGCGTGGCGCCAGTCGAAGGCCGTGACGACGCGCCACAGCGACCACCCGAGCGCCGGCACCGCGAGCCACCACATCGCCGGCGTGCCGATGAGCATCACCGCCGAGACGCACGACGACGAGCCGCAGCCGAGATCGCCGGTGCCCGACTCGTAGGAGTAGAGCATCGGGCGCAGGCCCATCGGCCACGTCCACGGCTTGGACTCCCACGGGTGTGGCGACCCGCGCGGGGTGTCGAGCGTGGCGTGGAACTCGAGCACCTTGGTGCTGTAGTAGACGAGCCCGCGCAGCCAGTCGGGCAGCAGCCCGCCGGCCGGCAGCTGCTGACCGACGACGTGGCGGTCGGTGCCGGTCTCGCTGGCGATCCAGGGCAGCCAGCTCGCGACGTAGAGCAGCACGGGCACCGCGAGGCACGCCCACAGGGCCGGGGCGACGTCGCGCACCAGCGTGCCGACGAACGGGCGCGCCACCCCGGCGGCGCGGCGGGCGGCGGCATCGAGGCCGACGAGCAGCAGGCCGAAGAACGCGATGTAGTACAGGCCCGACCACTTCGCGGCGAGCGAGAGCCCGAGGCACGCGCCGGCCGCGAGGCGCCACCAGCGGATGCCCAGGCGCGGGCCCCACACGCTGTCGCCGATGCGGCCCTCGGCGACGACCGTCGCCAGGCGCGCGCGGACGTCGTCGCGGTCGACCAGCAGCGCGCCGAAGGCGAGCAGCACGAACAGGGCGGGGAAGACGTCGATCATGCCGACGCGCGCCGACACGTGGCTGACCCCGTCGGCGATCAGCAGCACGCCGGCCAGGCCGCCGAGCAGGGTCGAGCGGGTGAGCCGCCGCGCGATCCGGACGATCGCGAGGATGCACAGCGTCCCGGCCAGGGCCGACGCCGCACGCCAGCCCACGGGGTCGTAGCCGAACACCCACTGCCCGACGGCCATGAGCTGCTTGGACAGCGGCGGGTGGACGACCAGCTCGTAGCCGGGGTTGTCCTCGTACCCGCCGTTGCGCAGCACCTGCCACGCCTGGGGCACGTAGTGCTTCTCGTCGAAGATCGGCGTGCCCTGGTCGGTGGGCCAGCCCAGGTTCCAGAACCTGACGACGCCGCCCACGACGGTGAGCACCAGGGCGACGACCCAGCCGCGGACCCGGTCGGTGGGCATCGGGCGGCCGAGGAGCTGCGCGAGCGCCGGGGCGTCCTGCGGTGCGGGACGCGCGGCGGCCGCCGGTGGGGCGGGGCGCGCGACGGTGCTGGTGGCCGTCACGACCACCGATCGTAGGGTTCCGGGGGTGGTGACGGGGTCGGACGGGGTGCTCCTGCTGGCCGCGGTGCCCCTGGGCGACCCCGCGGACGCCTCGCAGCGCCTGCGCGACGCCCTCGCCGGCGCCGACGTCGTCGCCGCCGAGGACACCCGCCGGCTGGCCCGGCTCGCCGGCGCGCTGGGCGTGACCGTCGGCGGGCGCGTCGTGAGCTTCTACGAGGACGTCGAGGCGTCGCGGGTCCCGGGCCTGGTGGAGGCGGTGCGCGGCGGGGCGACGGTGCTGGTGGTGACCGACGGCGGCATGCCCTCGGTGTCCGACCCCGGCTACCGCCTCGTCGTCGCGTGCGTCGACGCGGGCCTCGCCGTGCGCTGCCTGCCCGGGCCGTCGGCGGTCCTCACCGCGCTCGCGGTCTCGGGGCTGCCGACCGACCGCTTCTGCTTCGAGGGCTTCGCCCCGCGCACCGACGGGCGGCGCCGCACCTGGTTCCGCGCGCTGGCGACCGAGCCGCGCACCACGGTCTTCTTCGAGTCCCCCCGCCGGCTGCGGTCGCTGCTGCGGATCGCGGTCGAGGAGCTCGCCGGCGACCGCCCCGGCGCGATCTGCCGGGAGCTGACGAAGACCCACGAGGAGGTCGTGCGCGGGTCGCTCGTCGAGCTGGCGGCGTGGGCGGACGAGCGCGACGTGCTCGGCGAGGTCACGGTGGTGCTCGGGCCGGCCGTGGTCGTGACGCCGGAGCCCGAGGACCTCGCGGCGGAGGTGCTCGGGCTCGTCGCCGACGGCCGGCGCCTCAAGGACGCGGCCCGCGACGTCGCGAGCGCTCACGGCGTCTCGACCAACGCGCTCTACGACGCGGCGCTGCGGCTACGGCAGTAGGACGAGCTTGCCGGCGACGCGGCGGAGCTGGTTGTCGTCCTGGGCCGTGCCCGCCTCCTCGAGGGGGTAGGTCACGACGGCCGGGGCGCGCAGGCGGTCCTCGGCGACCAGGGCGACGGCCTCGGCGAGCGCCCGGGTCTCGGTGTCGGCGTCGCCGCCGGAGGAGAACGTGACGCCCAGGTCCTGGGCGCCCGCGTAGTCGGCGATCGTGAGGACCTTCTCGGGCGACCCCGTGAGCGCGACGAGGTCGCGCAGCGAGCCCTTGCCGGCGGTGTCGAGCGCGCGGTCGACGCCCTGCGGGGCCACGGCGCGGACGCGGTCGGCGAGCCCCTCGCCGTAGACCACGGGCGTGGCGCCCAGGGCCCGCACGTCGTCCTGGTGGGCCTCGCTCGCGCTGCCGATCACGGTCGCGCCGCGGGCCACGGCGATCTGCACCGTCATCACCCCGACGCCGCCGGCGGCCCCGTCGACCACCAGCGTGGTGCCGGTGTGGTCGCCCTCGTCGATCCCCAGCAGGGCGAGCACCCGGTAGGCGGTGGAGACGACGACCGGCAGCGCCGCGGCGACCTCCCACGACACCTCGGCGGGCTTGCGCGTGAGCGCCCGCACGGAGGCGAGCGCCTTCTCCGCGTACGCGCCGCCGGTGGACTTGCCCAGCACCTCGTCGCCGACCGCGAGGTCCACGACGCCGTCGCCGACCGCCTCGACCACACCGGCGACGTCGAACCCCGGCACCCGCGGCTCGGGCGGTGCGTCCGTCGAGGCCATCGCGCCGCTGCGCAGCTTCCAGTCCAGCGGGTTCACGGCGGCGGCGCGGACGGCCAGGCGCACCTGGCCCTCGCCCGGGGCGGGGTCCTCCCGCTCGACGATCTCGAGGACCTCGGGGCCGCCGAAGCGGCGGAACTGCACGGCACGTGACGTCATGCCCTCCGCAACGTTGCGGGCGCCCCGCTCCATGCCCTAACGCTCGACCGCCGCGAGCGCCACGGTGGCGCCGAGCTCCCACGCCGCCTCGCGCTCGGCGCTCCCGATCTCCCCGGTGCTCGCGCAGACCTCGGCCGCCTGCTCCCACCCCAGCGCCCCGGTGATCCGCAGGACGTCGCGGACGGCGCCCGCCGCGTCCGACCCGCCGTGCACGTAGAGCCCAAACGGGAGTCCGACGGTCTGGTCGAGGCAGGGGTAGTAGACCTGGTCGAAGAAGTGCTTGAGCGCCCCCGACATCGTGCCGATGTTCGCCGGCGTCCCGAGCACCACGCCGTCACAGGCCAGCGCGTCGGCCGCGCCCGCGGTGAGCGCCGGGCGGCTGACCACCTCCACGTCCGCCTCGATCTCGTCGGTGCCCGCCCCGGTCATCACGGCGATGAGCAGCTCGTGCAGCGCGGGCGACGGGGTGTGGTGGACGACGAGCAGGCGCGTCACGCCCGCTCCAGCACGGCGGCGACGAGCCGGTGCAGCAGCTCGCCGGTGCGCGCCGCGGACGCGTGCACCGCGTCGATGACCGCGAGGTGGTCGATCGGCGCGTCCGTGGTGCCCGCGGCGGGGTTGCTCACCAGGGCCACCCCCGCGACGCGCGCCCCCGCCGCCCGCACGGCGATGGTCTCGAGCACGGTGGACATGCCCACGAGGTCGGCGCCCATCCCCGCGAGCATGCGGATCTCGGCGGGCGTCTCGAAGTGCGGGCCGGGAAGCGCCGCGTACACGCCCTCGACGAGGTCGGGGTCGATCTGCCGAGCCAGCGCGCGCAGCTCCGGGTCGTAGGCGTCGGTGAGGTCGACGAACGACGGCCCGACCAGCGGCGAGCGCCCGGTGAGGTTCAGGTGGTCGGCGATGAGCACCGGCTGCCCGACCGCGTACGACGGGTCGATGCCGCCGGCGGCGTTGGTCAGGACGACGGTCGTCGCGCCGGCCGCGCACGCCGTGCGCACCGCGTGCACCACCTGCGCGGGCCCGTGGCCCTCGTAGAGGTGCGTGCGCCCCAGCAGCACGAGCACGCGCCGGCCGGCGACCTCCACCGAGCGCGCCGTCCCGGCGTGGTCAGGCGCGCCGGGCGGGGTGAAGCCGGGCAGCTCGTCGACGAGCACCTCGGCCACCGGCGTGCCGAGCGCGTCGGCGGCGGGCCGCCAGCCCTAGCCGAGCACGACGGCGACGTCGTGGGTGAGGGCGCCGGTGCGCCGGGCGAGCTCGGCCGCCGCGTCCTCGGGCGAGGGCAGGGGCGGCGGCTCGACGTCGATCTCGGTCATCGGCGGGAGCCTAGGCGGGCGGCGCGGCGAAGCTGTCGGCGACGGCGCGGAACTGCTCGGGCGCCCCGGTCACGTCCGCGCTCACGGCCGTCAGCCGCACGACCCACAGGTCGGTGCCCGCCGGCACGATCCGCGTCCAGGTGGTGCGGTCGTCGGCCGGGCCGGAGGTGGTGCGGTAGACGGTCTGCTGCGGCGGCTCGGCGCCCGGCGCCGCCGGGCCGACCGTCTCGACCGGCCCGACCGCGCTGGCGTCGACGCCCAGGCTCGCCGGGCGGGAGAGCAGCGCAACGTAGTCGGCGGTGCGCTGGGACGGGAAGAAGCCGGTGACGCGGTCGATGCGCAGCTCCCGGTGCGCGTCCGGGGACACGAACCGCACCGCGACGTCGCCGCCGGGCTGCTCGAGGCGGAACTGCTGCCAGTCGGCGGGCACCAGGGCGCTGAACCCGAGCCCGGTGCCGGCGTAGCGCTCGTCGGTGTCGGCGTGCGCGATGAGCACGGTGTCGGCGACCTGGGGGCCCGCGGGCGTGAGCGACGCCGACGCCACGGGCTGCCCGGCCAGCGCACGCGTGAGCGCGTAGGCCCCGACCGCCCCGAGCGCGGCGACGAGCACGAGCAGCACCACCACCGCGGCCACCACCCACGGCGAGCGGCGCGGCGGTCCGGCCGGCCGGGCCGACGGCGTGAACGGCAGCGGACCGGGGTCGACGGCCAGCGGCTGGCCGGTGCCGGTGCCGGTGCCGGTGCCGGTGGTCGCGGGGCGTGGCGGTGCGGCCGGG
>CADCTH010000140.1 GCA_902805495.1 uncultured Actinomycetospora sp. | reverse complement strand
CGGCGTCGGCGCCGAGCAGCCCGCGGTTGTCCGCCGCCCGCAGCGCCGAGGAGAACAGCTCGCGCGAGACGACGTCGGCGCCGTGCAGCAGCCGCTGGCGCCACCACTGCTGTCCGAGGCCCGTGCAGGCGTCGAGGAAGGCGTCCCGGTCGTCGAGGGCGCCCTCGTGGTCGGCGAGCACGGTCGCGACCACCCACTGGGACTCGACGAACGGCAGCAGGGTGCCGAGCGCGACGAGCATCTCGGCGCGCGAGAGGGGCTCCGCCGCGCCCTGCGCGCTGGCGGTCGTGTCGCGCCAGCCCGGGGCGAGCCGTTCGAGCTCGGCGAGCAGCTCGTCGCGGAAGTCGCGCTTGCGGGGGAAGAAGAACTCGTACTTGAGCAGGTCGCGCAGGGCCAGCGCCTCGTCCCAGCAGGCCTCGAGCACCTCGTCGGGCGCCCGCTCGCGGTCGTCGTCCACCACGGCGAACAGCGACATCTCCAGCACCGCGCGCGTGAGCAGGTGGTGCAGCAGGCCGTTGCGGTAGAACGCGGCGACGTGGTGGCGGTCGGGCCCGATCGACCAGACGGGCCGGGGGCCGCCCTCGAAGCACTCGACGACGCCCACGGACACGAGCCGGCACAGGGTGTCGGTGAGGCCCTGGTCGGTGTCGAGGTCGGCGATCGTCGGCTCGTCGCCGAGCAGCCGCCGCAGGGGCGCCACCACCGCGCGCACCTGGTCGAGGGTCAGCGCCCGCCCCTCCGCGCCCAGCAGGGCGAACGTGACCACCGAGGTCGGGGTGGCGGGGGTGGCCCGGTTGATCCCGACGGCGACCCGGAACGCGACCTTCTCCAGCTGCGACCGGCCCTCGCCGGCCTGGGCCATCGCGTCGCGCAGCCCGATGGGCTCACCGAAGCGCACGCGCGCCGACCCGATGCGCTGCTGCTGGTCGCGCATGTAGCCCGCGAGCCACGCCAGCCCCTCGGCCTTCTTCCCGGCACCGCCCTGCTCCGCGGCCAGCGCGCCGACCTCGTGGAGCTGGTCGTAGTGCAGCGAGACGGGGACGAGCAGCGGGTCGCGCCCCGGCGAGTCCTCCCCCAGCTGCTCGGCGGCGTCGACGAGGTAGCGCAGCAGCCCGTACTTCGGCGGGCGCAGCTTGCCCGTGCGGGTGCGGCCGCCCTCGATGTACCACTCGAGGTTGAACCGCTTGTCGAGCAGGTGCGAGAAGTACTCGCGGACGGCGAACTTGTAGATCGCGTCGTCGCCGAAGCTGCGGCGGATGAACACGATCCCGGCCCGGCGCCCGAGCGCGCCCAGGGGCCAGAACGCGAGGTTGTTGCCGCCGAGGACGTGGTTGCGGGGGAAGTCGTGGGCGTGCAGCACCTCGGCGAGCACGAGCGGGTCGGCGTAGCTGCGGTGCGACGGCAGGAACACCAGCGGGCGGTGACGGCCCTGCTCGCGCAGCGCCTCCAGGCCATCGGTGTCGACGTCGACGTCCCAGGCGCGCCGGTGCAGCGGGCTCATCACGGTGCGGAACGCCTCGATCGCCGGCGGGCTCTGCACCGCCGCCATCTCCTCGAGGCACGTCGCGGTCTTCGCGAGCACGTCGTCGGTGGTCAGGCCCAGCCGCTCCGCGAGCTCACCGGCCCGGCCGCGGACCGCCGCCGACGCCGTGATCTGCTCGGCCATCAGCCGCGGCACCTTGTAGCGGTCGCCGGTCAGGCGGCGCTCGGCGCGGTCGCCGGCCAGCGTCGCCCGGCGCCGCACGAACGCGACGAACCCCGCGCCCTCGGGCGACCCGAGCTCGCGGTCGCCCTCGCGGCGCAGCTCGTCGAGCGTCGCCGCCTCGCCCGCGACCACCCGGCCCTTGTCCGCCGACCAGCCCCGCAGCCGCGCGTGCACGTGGCGCAGGCCGCGCCGGCGCGCCGAGAGCGACAGCAGATCCGCGGCCGCCGGGCGGTCGGACGACCCGCGCTCGGCGGGCGGCCACACGACGCGGACCGGCACCACCGCGGTGTCCGGGCCCGCGCCGACGAGCGCGCCGGCCAGCTCCCGGGCGTCGTCGCGCAGCACCTGGACGCCGACGGCGGCGTCGTCGCCGTACGTCGACGCCGTCCATCGGCGGACGAGCTCGCGCTCGGCCCGCGACCGCGCCCCGGAGAGCACCAGCGTCCGGGGCCGCGACCCCGTCCCGGCCTGCTGACCGGGTCGCTGCTCCGTCGGTTGCACCACGTCGTGCCCCCCGCCTCACCGTGCCCGTCTCCGGGATGAGCTCAGCCCCCGATCGAGCAGGGCATGGTCTTGACCGCGTGCACGAAGTTGCTGCGCAGCATCTCCCCCTCGCCCACCGTGAGGTCCGGGACCCTCGTGAGGATCCGGGAGAAGATCTGCCGCAACTGCGTGCGCGCGAGCATGTTGCCCAGGCAGAAGTGGGGTCCGCCACCCCCGAAGCCGACGTGCGGGTTGGGGTCGCGGGAGAGGTCGAAGCGCAGCGGGTCGCCGAACACCTCGTCGTCCCGGTTGCCCGACTCGTAGAACATGACGACCTTGTCGCCCGCGGAGATCCGCTGGCCGCGCAGCTCGGTGTCCTCGACCGCGGTGCGCCGGAAGGTCAGCACGGGGCTCGCGTGCCGGACGAACTCCTCGACCGCGCCCGCCATCCGCCCCTCGACGTCCTCGGCGAGCCACGCGCGCTGCTCCGGGTGCTCGGTGAGCCGGCGCATCGCGTGGGCGATGGTGTTGCGCGTCGTGTCGTTGCCGGCCACCGAGAGCAGCACGAAGAACGCGCCGATCTCCTCGTCGGGCAGGCGCTGGCCGTCGACCTCGGCCTGCACCAGGTTGGTCATGAGGTCGTCCTGCGGCTGGTTCCGCCGGGCGTTCGCGAGCTCGAGCGCCGGGCCCAGCAGGTCCATCAGCGCCCGGCCCGCGGCCTGCAACGGGTCGGAGACGCCGAGGTTCTCCAGGACGTCGGGGTCGTTGGTGGCGACGAGCAGGTCGGCGGCCTCGGCCAGCGACTCCTGGTACTCCACCGGCGCGCCCATGAGGTCGTAGATCGTCCCCATCGGCAGGCGCTTGGCCACCAGCGCGACGAAGTCCCCGTCGGCGCCACCGGAGAGGTGCTCGACGAGGTCGTCGACGATCGACGCCGCGCGCTCGGCGATGCGGTCGGAGACGCGGCGGACCTGCTTGGGCGTGAACGCCGCGCTGACGATCTTGCGCAGCTGGGTGTGCCGCGGCGCGTCCATCGCCAGGAACGACTGCGTCGCCTCGAGCAGCTCGGGCGGCGCGTCCTGGAACTGCACGCCCTGCCCCGAGCAGAAGAGCTCGGGGTTCTTGCTGACGTATCCGATGTCGGCGTGGCGCACGACCGCCCAGAAGCCCGGGTCGCCCTCCGAGGGCATGAGCATGCCCTCGGGCGGGCGGTGCCAGGAGATCGGGCGCTCGCGGCGGAGCTCGGCGAACGAGGCGTCCCGCTCCTCCATGGGCCGGCCCCAGAAGGCGAGGGTCGAGAGGTCGACGGGGTCGACCTCGAGCTGGGTGGTCATGCGCTCGCTCCCTGCGCTCGCTCCGCTCGCTGCTGCCGGCGCTGCTCGGCCAGCTCGAGGGCGTCGTCCCAGCTCTGCCGCTTCCCGATGAGCCGCCGGTACTTCATGACCTCGGCGGGCATGTCGACGGCGAGCGCGCCGACGATCCGCCCGCCCGCGCGGTAGATCGCCGTGAACGGGCCGCCCTCGGCGTCGTCGCCGGCCACGACCTCGACGTGGTCGCCCGTCGCGATCCCGACGAACTGGACGCGGCCGTCGTACCAGTCCGACCAGAAGTACGGGACGGTCTCGTAGGGCTTCGCGCTCGCCGGGTCGACGGCGTGGCGGGCCGCGCGACCGCCCTGCTCGGCGGCCGACGTCCAGTGCTCGAGGCGCATGGTGCCCTCGGCGACGTCGGTGAACAGCGCGTTCGGCCAGCGCGCGATGTCGCCGGCGACGTAGACGCCCGGCGCGGCGGCGAGGGTCTCGTCGGCGACCACGCCGTCGTCGAGCGTCAGCCCCGAACCCTCGAGCCAGTCGGTGGCCGGCCGCGCCCCGATGCCCACGACGAGGACGTCGGTCGCGACCTCGGTGCCGTCGGCCAGGCGCACGGCGCGCACCCGGCCGTCCGTCGCCACGACCTCGTCCACGGCCACGCCGGTGCGCACCTCGGTGCCGCGGCGGCGGTGCAGATGGGTCAGCGCGCGCCCCATCCGCTCGCCGACCGCCCGGGCCAGCGGGGTCTCCAGCGCCTCGAGGATCGTCACCTCGAGGCCGAGCTTCCGGCCCACCGAGGCCACCTCGGAGCCGATGAAGCCCGCCCCGACGACGGTCAGCCGCCGGGCGCCGCCGCGCAGGGCCGCGCGCAGCGCGATGGCGTCGTCGAGCGTGCGCACGGTGTGCACGCCCTCGATCCCCTCGGTGCCGGGCAGGGTCCGTGCGTGCGCGCCGGTGGCGATGACCAGGCCGTCGTAGGACACCGTCCGGTCGCCGACCGTCAGCGTGCGCGCCGCCGTGTCGAGCGCCGAGGCCGGCGTGCCGAGCAGGAGCTCGACGTCGAGGTCGCCGGCGAAGGTCTCCTCCTCGCGGTAGCGCGTGTCGGGCGACTCGTCGGCGGCCAGGTACTCCTTGGACAGCGGCGGCCGGTCGTAGGGCAGGTGCTCCTCGGCCCCGACGAGGGTGACCTCGCCGTCGAACCCGTCGCGCCGGACGGCCTCGACCGCGCGCAGGCCGGCCAGCGACGCGCCGACCACCACG
Organism: uncultured Actinomycetospora sp.; assembly: GCA_902805495.1. Classification (GTDB taxonomy): domain Bacteria; phylum Actinomycetota; class Actinomycetes; order Mycobacteriales; family Pseudonocardiaceae; genus Actinomycetospora. The sequence continues at coordinate 4,144 of CADCTH010000140.1, read as the reverse complement.
AGGCGGGTCACGTCTCGATCGGCCCCTCGAGCGACAGCGCCTCGGTCGGGCAGGCGGCGACGGCCTCGCGCACCTCGGCCTCCTGGTCCTGCGTGACCTCCTCGGTGTGCAGGATCAGCGACCCGTCGTCGTCCACCTCGAAGATGTCCGGCGCGAGGGACTCGCACATCCCCATCCCGGTGCACCGGTCCCAGTCCACGACGATCCTCATCGGGCACCTCCTGCCGTCTGCGACGCCCTCGTCGGCGGTCACCATAACGTGCGTCATGGTACGGGCACGAGACCTGCGTCACGGCCCGTGGCCCTTCGTACCGTGCCGCGGGCCGCGCCGCCGCCCGTCGGGCGTGAGAACGTCGGCGGGTCACCTCGTCCGAAGGGAGCACGGGACGTGAGCACGCTCGATCTCGATGCACCGGCCGCGCCGACGGCGCTCTCGGTCGCCCGCGACGGCGGCGTCGCGCCCGTGCGCCTCGAGCGCCCGCAGGCCGCGAACGCGCTGGACCGCACGCTGTGGCACGAGCTGCGCGCGACGTTCACCGCGCTCGACGCGGAGCCGGGCGAGCGCGCCGTCGTGCTCGCGGGCGCCGGCAAGCACTTCTGCGCCGGCATCGACCTCTCGATGCTCGCCGAGATCCAGGGCATGGCCCCGGCCGGTACCGACGGCGGGCGGGCGCGCGAGGGCCTGCGCCGCCTGATCCTCGACCTGCAGGACGTGCTCACGTCGGTCGAGCGCTGCCGGGTGCCCGTGCTCGCGGCGATCCAGGGCGTGTGCGTCGGTGCCGGGCTCGACCTCGCCGTCGCCTGCGACCTGCGCTACGCCACCCCGCGCACCAAGTTCTCGCTCAAGGAGGTGGACATGGGGCTCGCCGCCGACGTCGGCGTGCTCCAGCGCCTGCCCCGGATCGTCGGCGAGGGCCGGGCGCGCGAGATGGCCTACACGTGCCGGGACGTCCGGGGTCCCGAGGCCGAGGCGTGGGGCCTGGTCAACGCCTGCGTCGAGGCCGACGACGCCGACGCGCTGGTGGCCCACGTGCAGGGGATCGCGCAGGGCCTGGCCGCCAAGTCGCCGCTGGCGATGCGGGGCACCAAGCACGCGATCACCTACGCCCGCGACCACACGACCGCCGACGCCCTCGACCAGATCGCGACCTGGAACGCCTCGGCGCTGCTCTCCGACGACCTCACCGAGGCCGTCACCGCCTTCGCCGAACAGCGCCCGCCCCGCTACGCCGACTGAGGTGTGCCAGCGTGGGGGCCCCGCTGGCACTGGGTGCGCGGAAATCCCCCACGATCACCGGTCCTCGTGCGCCGCCGGGTGCCACGGCGCGTCGGCCGACACCACCGGGTCCCAGGCCCCCGAGGCGTGGGCGCGCACGAGCAGGTCGAACTCGTCGAGCAGTGACGCCAGGTCCGCGTCCGCGACGCCGGCGATCTGCTGGTGCCCCGCGAGCACCGCGACGCCGAGGGCCGCGAGGCGCCCCCGCCTCGCTGGGTCCTCGATCACCGGGGCCAGCACGTCGGCCAGCGCGTGCCGCCGCCCCCGGTCGACGGCGCGCTGCGCGGCCTCGACGACCGGGTCGACCGTCGCCCAGGCCCGGATCGCCGTCTCCGCCTCGTGGGGCACCGTCAGCGCGAGGTGCTTCATGCGCCGCACGCGCTCGAGCGGGTCGTCGCTGGCGTTGACCAGCTCGACGATGCGCCCGACCTCCTCGCGCTCCCAGTGCTCCAGCAGCGCCGCGACGAAACCGTCCCAGCCGCCGAAGTGGTGGTAGAAGGACCCGCTGGTGACGCCCAGCGCCGCGCAGAGCCGCCCGATGCGCAGGCCGTTGCGTCCCTCCCGCGCGAGCACGCGCAGCGCCTCGTCGAAGTACGACCGCGGGGTGGCCGTCGACATGGTCGCGACCTCCCCGTGCTCACGCCGTTCCCCTGCGCCAGAACGTAATCTACTCTACGGCGCCATGTTCCCGGGGACGTTCGCCGCCACCGCCCCCGACCGCCCCGCCGTGATCATGGCCGAGACCGGCGAGGGCCTGACGTACCGCGAGCTCGAGGACGGCTCGGTGCGCCTCGCCCGCACCCTGGTCGAGCACGGGCTGCGCCGGGGCGACGTCGTCGCGCTGCTGACCGACAACCATCCCCGCGCCTTCGAGGTCTACTGGGCCGCCCAGCGCGCGGGCCTGCTCGTCACCGCGGTCAACCACCACCTCTCCCCCGACGAGGCGGCCTACATCGTCGACGACTGCGGCGCGCAGGCCCTGGTCGTCTCGGCCGCGACCGATGAACTCGCCACCGCGATCGTCGCGAAGACGCCGAAGGTCACCCTGCGCCTCGCGTTCGGCGGGCCGGTCGCTCAGCACCGCGACCACGACGAGGTCGTCGGCGCGCAGCCCGCCGAGCCCCTGGCCGACCAGCCGCGCGGCGGCGACATGCTCTACAGCTCGGGCACGACCGGCCGCCCGAAGGGCATCAAGCCGAACCTGCCCGACCGCCAGATCGACGAGCCCGGCGACCTCTACATCGCGGTGTTCAAGCCGATGTACGGCTTCGGCGAGGACACCGTCTACCTCTCGCCGGCGCCGATCTACCACGCCGCGCCGCTGCGCTTCGGCGCCACGATCCAGTCCACCGGCGGCACCGTCGTGATGATGCACCGCTTCGACCCCGAGCAGGCCCTCGCCGCGATCGAGCGCCACCGCGTCACCCACAGCCAGTGGGTGCCGACGATGTTCGTCCGCATGCTGAAGCTGCCCGAGGAGACGAAGGCCCGCTACGACGTCTCCAGCCTGCGGGTCGCGATCCACGCCGCCGCACCGTGCCCCGTCGAGGTCAAGCGCGCGATGATCGACTGGTGGGGCCCGGTGCTCTACGAGTACTACAGCTCCAGCGAGGCCAACGGCATCACCTTCATCAGCCCGCAGCAGTGGCTCGAGCACCCCGGTTCGGTGGGGCTCGCGGGGCTGGGGACGATCCACGTCTGCGACGACGAGGGCCGCGAGCTCGCGCCCGGCGAGGTCGGCACCGTCTACTTCGAGCGCGACGTCCGCCCGTTCGAGTACCACGGCGACCCGGAGAAGACCCGCGCCGCGCAGCACCCCGAGCACGAGACGTGGACGACGACGGGCGACCTCGGCTTCGTCGACGACGAGGGCTTCCTCCACCTCACCGACCGCAAGAGCTTCATGATCATCTCGGGCGGGGTGAACATCTACCCGCAGGAGATCGAGGACGTCCTCACGCTGCACGAGGCGGTGCTCGACGTCGCGGTGATCGGGGTGCCCGACGAGGAGATGGGCGAGTCGGTGCTGGCCGTCGTCCAGCCCGCCGCCGGCCACGAGCCGGCCGACGCGCTCGCCGAGCAGCTGCTCGAGCACGTGCGCGGGCGGATCGCGCGGTACAAGACGCCGCGCCGGCTGGTGTTCACCGACGACCTGCCGCGCACGCCCACCGGGAAGCTGGTGAAGCACCGGCTGCGCGAGCGCCACGCGGCCGGGGAGTTCGCGCCGGCCTGACTCAGAACAACGAGCGGAAGAACGTCGCGATCGACGACAGCGCGCTGCCGATGATGGCCACGATCGAGCGCACGACGTCCGCCGCGCCCTCGGGCTGGGCGATGACGAAGTAGAGCAGGACGGCCACGACGACAACGATCAGCAACCGCCTGACGCCTGCAGACATCGGTACCTGCCGCTCCTGTGGCCGTGGCTCCACGCTGCGTCTCCGGACGGATACAGCGCGCACCGACCGTAACGCGCTCGCCCGCCCCGGGGGTCCACCTTCGGTGGACGTGTCGCGACTCGCGCAAGATCGACGTGACGGCCCCCGGCGCGGCACGATCGCGGTCGTGGACTCCTTCACCCGTGACGGCCTGCACTTCGCGGTCACCGAGTACGGCCCCGCCGACGGCACGCCCGTCCTGCTGCTGCACGGCTTCCCCCAGACGTCGGCGAGCTGGGAGCCGGTCGCGCGCCGGCTCGCCGACGCCGGGCACCGGGTGCTCGCCCCCGACCAGCGCGGCTACTCGCCGCGGGCCCGCCCGGCCGGACGCCGCGCCTACCGCGTCTAGGAGCTCGCGGCCGACGTCGTCGCCCTCGCCGACGCCGCGGGCGGCGGGCCGGTGCACGTCGTGGGGCACGACTGTGGCGCG